>PAFB01000086.1 GCA_002700865.1 Rhodospirillaceae bacterium | reverse complement strand
TCGGCTGTCGCCTCCGGGCTACTCTCACCCCAAGGCTGAAACCGGCTTGTTGCCACGCGGTTAGCAGTAGCGTTCCTGACCGCGCCATTGCCGGTCGCTGTAGCGGTCTCCATGGGCAAAGCCCACAGGCAACACGGTTTCAATCGCGGCAATCTGCTCAGGGCTGAGCACCAACGCCGCGCCCTGTGCCGCCTCGGCCAGATGCGACACCGAGCGTGTGCCTGGGATTGCGACTGTGTGCGGACCCTTGGCCAGAACCCACGCCAGCGCCAGCGCCGCTGCTGGCACCCCCATATCACCCGCCAGCGCCCGAAATCGGTCAGTCCACGCAAGATTGGCGCTCAAATTCGGCTCGACAAAGCGCGGATTGCCATCGATGAACCAGCCGCTTAGATCGTCCCCCACCGCGACAGGCCGATCCGACAGCATCCCCCGCCCAACCGGCGAAAACGCAACAAAAGCCGTATCCAACTCAGCGCACGCCTGCAGCATGCCCAGTTCGGGCTGACGGGTCCAAAGACTGTATTCACTCTGCACAGCAGCGATAGGATGCACACGGGCGGCACGGCGCAGGGTGCTCGGGGCCACCTCACTCAACCCAATCGCGCGGATTTTGCCAGCCTGCTTGAACCCCACGAGCGTCTGCATGACTTCCTCAATCGGCCAGCGTTGATCCCAGCGGTGCAGGTAATAGAGATCCACGCTGTCGCGCTGCAAGCGGCGCAGGCTGGTATCGAGCTGCTCCGTGAGAAACGCGCGGCTGTTGTTGTTGGGATAGCCGTCATTGGCCGCCGGATCGCCGCGAAAAATGCCGCCTTTGGTCGCCACGGTGAAGAAGTCCCGGGCCTGGGCACTCTGCGCGCAATAGCGGCCAAAAATCGTCTCGGCCTCGCCGCCAGCGTAGATAAAGGCGGTGTCGAAGTGGTCCAGACCCAGATCCCGCATGGCATCAAGAATGGCCACGGAGTTCTCAGCTGTGGTTGGTCCGTAGGCAGCGCCGAAGCTCATGGAGCCGTAGCCTACCCCCGTGATGACCGGACCATCTTTTCCGAGCCTGCGCTTGATCATCATTTCGTCCTTGCTGATTTCCCAACCCATGATGCGACCGCTCGCTGTAATCAACGGCTGTGCACTGAAGGCTCAAACATCAACTTTTGCGCGCCAAAGCAACGGTTGTTTTTGCAGGTTTTTTGTGCAGCAGGAACAAGGCGAACAGGTGCCGATAGCGCTCATCGGTTACGTCATGCTGGAAGTGGGCTTGCCCCGTTGGTCCACCTGCGTCTCTGGCGGCTTTCCCAAGCACACCATCACCGTCCATTGGTCGCCCTGCTCCCGAAGCCGTATGGGCTTAGGCAAAAATGGCGCGTGCGAGGAGGCTTAAGCCCAAAACCAGGAACATCCAAAGAAAGTATCGCCGGAAGCGATCCGGTTCGATACGCCGGCCAATCAACTCGCCAATGAGCTGGAACACCAGCGCAGGAATGGCAATGATGGCGCTGAGTATCAGGGTTGGACCCGCCAAACTGCCGTTCGCCATGAACCCAAGCACGACCGGTAAGGTGCCAATGCCCAGCAACAGGCCAATCACACCGATCCACTCTTTCCGGTTCGAATCACGGCTGAGCAAATAAGCCATCAGCGGCGGCGCCCACAGCAAAGTCAGCCCGGCGACAACGCCCGATACAGTGCCGGTCAGCACTTGCGCCGGTCGGTCATAGCGGTCAGGAATTCTGGGCACCCATTGGGCAAGACT
Organism: Rhodospirillaceae bacterium; assembly: GCA_002700865.1. Classification (GTDB taxonomy): domain Bacteria; phylum Pseudomonadota; class Alphaproteobacteria; order UBA7985; family UBA7985; genus UBA7985. The sequence goes on along the minus strand of PAFB01000086.1, from coordinate 14,754 downwards.
AAGCACGGAGAAGAAAACCACCATCGTCCCCAAAATGGCCACCAAAACATCGCGGGAAACCGCGCTGGAATAGAACCCCACCACCCCGCCAATCGGCATGGCCATCAACAAGATTGGCCAGTACCTGCGCAAGGTGTGGAGCGGACTGCCGCCGAACAAGACCTGTACCAGATTGAGCGCGAGAATGGGGATCGACATGAGGACGACCGCGAGCTTGGGGTCGATGAACAGCGAGCACAGCGTAATGGCGGCCGTGGGATAACCGACCCCGAATAGTCCCTTGATCCCCCCGGCGACGGAAACCGCAAGAACGATCAGCGCGAGATCGAGCGGGCTCAGTAGTCTTTCACCAGCAGGCGATGAATAGGCTCGTCTTCGACGATTTGCGGGAAGCGGCCAAGTTTATCGAGGAAGTAGTTGTCGGTGTTGTCGTCGTTGACAGTGGAGACTTCACCAATCAACACATCGGCACCTTCGCCCCAGAACGCATGGTACTGCAGGGGCAGCAGCGTAACGCTTTCGCCCGGCTCCAGCGCAATTCGCCCCCCGGCCTGCACCGTGCGCGGCAGGCCATCGCACATGACCGTAACTTCGCGGCGAGTGTCCAAGCCTTCTCCGTCGGCTTCCCGATGGTAAAGCTCAATCACCAGCGTGCCGCCACCACGGTTGATGATGTCTTCTGCTTTGACGCGGTGATAGTGCATGGGCGAGAGCTGGTCGCGGCGGGAAATCATGATTTTCTCCGCGTAGAGCATGCCCTTTCCGGCCTTCAAATCGGCTTCCAGACCGTTGCGAACGGTAAACAGAAACAAACCAAGCTCGTCAAACTGACCCTTGCCGTAATCCGTGATGTCCCACCCCAGTCCTGCCTCGATAATCGCGCCGGCATCGGCTTTGCGCGTCGCCCACTGCTCAGCGGTCCAGTGCGCGAAAGGCGGTAGGATGTAGCCGAAGCTCTCGATAAAGGCCTGACCTTCTTTCAGGATATGGTTAATGGTCGACCGGTTCATCGGGGTGGAACTCCTTTCATGCCGTGGCTTTTGGCGCAGCGTGCGAAGACACCTTGCAGTGTCATGTATCAGTAGCTGTCGCGCAATGATCGTATCTTCAGCGTTTGGGCAAAGTTGCTCTGCCCCTGAAAACGCACAACCCGTTTTTCACCAGGCACAAGTGAAAATACACCCTCATCAAAGTGACCCTGAGCATCACTTTCCAAGTGCACAAACAAAGCCAGCCGCTGAGCATCCAGCGTCACACTGTCGCCATTCACGGACCAGCTAAGCGCCGGGTCGGGAAAGTCATAGGCCTTGGCCGGGGCATCGGCGATCCAATTGGTCGCGCCCATGGGGACTGCCCCCTGATAGGCCTGCAGCTCCGCCAGTCGTCCCTGAACCTGTGACTGTCCGCGCGCCTTCTGGTTAACTGCGGCCATGTCAAAGGTGCCGAAACTGGTTGCCGTCAGGCGGGGAACGTCCGCGCTGGTGTCCAACCAGCCCGCTGACACCAACTCACCCTCAATTGAAAACAGCCGATAGGCCACCCGCACGTCTGCCAGATCTTGTTGGTCTGACACCACCCGCACGTCGAATCGTGCCGGGTTATGCTGATCGGGGACGGCGGTCACGAGGATGGGCGCGAAGAAGGCCTTGGCCATGTAGTGACTGAGCTTCCACCGGCCACCGTATTCCAGCGTCGCCCAAGACGTGACCGGCCAGCAATCGTTCAGCTGCCAGTATAGCGCACCGGCGCAATGCGGGCTGTTCGCGCGCCAGAACTCCACCGCTGTTTTGAACGCCAACCCTTGGGCGAGTTGGGACAGGTACAGCGTGCTTTCAAAGTCCTTGGGAAAGCGAAAGTAGCGGGCCAGTGTCTCCATAATGCGGGCATTGCCGCCTTCATTGCGTTGATGCTTGTCGAAACTGGGTGAGGACACATTCCAATGCTCCTCGGGCGCAAAACGGCGCACTGTCGCCAGCGAGGGAAAGGACTGGAAGCCAAACTCAGAGCAAAATCGCGGGCGAACACGGTAATAGTCGCTGAAGGGCTTGGCCTCGTGCCATACGTCCCAGAAATGCATATCGCCCGAAGCGTCATCGTGCCAGGCGTCGCCAAAATCCAGCGAGCCATTGCACGGGCTCGACGGCCAGAATTCACGACTGCTGTCGTGGGCTGTCACAGCGGCCTCGACCGTGCGATTCAGGCGGTCGTAGCCGACCAGATAGCGGTCGCGGTTTGCGCGGCTTTCCAGGTACCACGTCAGCGCGCCAATCACCTCGTTATCCCCACACCAGAGCGCAATCGCGGGCGCGGATTGCAGGCGCTGGATGTTGTGGTCAAGCTCTGCGCGCACGTTGGCGAGGAAAGCTTGATCGCTGGGGTATAGATGGCAGGAGAACATCGCGTCTTGCCACACCAGCAAGCCCACTTCGGCGCACAAGTCGTAAAACCAATCCGGCTCGTACAAGCCGCCGCCCCAGACACGGATCATGTTCATGTTGGCTTCAACCGCGGCTTTGAGCAGGGGGCGGGTGTTTTCCGGTGTGCGTCGCGCGGGTAAGGCATCGACTGGAATCCAATTCGCGCCCTTGGCGAAGATCGGCTGGCCATTAACGACAAAGCGCATGGCCGTTCCGGTGTCATCCCGGCTTTGGTCGATCTCGATGGTACGAAGGCCGATGGTCCGGGTCAGCTGCTGGCCATCCAACCAAGCCTCTACGGGATAAAGGGCTTGCTCACCCATGCCATTGGGCCACCACAGCCGAGGTTCTTCGATGGTGCAGGACGCAACGGCACGGAAGCCGCCACCATCGACCGGTTCGGGGCGGAGGGGTAAGGCCTGCCCGTCAACGTGCAGCACCCCCTCGAGCCCATCCAGCGCAGCGCGGTCATAGAGCGTGCCAGAGACGGTAAAATGCAGCTCAACGCCGCCTTGGCCCCTGCCCTCACCGCTACCGCTACCCGCGCCCTCAGAGTGGTTTTGGGTCAGGTTCAAATAGTCCAGGCTCAACGCCGGTGCCTGCCGCAGAACCATCGTCCCAGAGACCCCTAAGGGCGTCAAACAGATGTTCCAGTCCCAGCCACTGTCGCAGGCAATCATGCGGATCAGGTTGGCGTGAGGCAGGTCGACGTTCCAGTGCCAGGGTATGGCGTAATCCTGCACCTCATTGAGGGCTTTGGCAGCGGCAACCGGGTTATCGAACACCAGCTCAACCCGGTTCTCCCCGGCACTGAGCACCCCCGGCGCCACGTCAAAGCGCCAGCGCCGAAACGCGTTCTCACAGCGGCCGACTTTGGTGCCGTTGATGCGTACCGTGGCCAGCGTGTCCACGCGGTCAAGCTCGATCTGGTTCAGCAACGCCGCCTGTTCAGCGGTCAATTCGACCACACGGTGCAGCACCCACTCTCGCTCCATCACCCATCGCACAACGTCTTCGTTACTGGCGAAATAAGGGTCCGGGATCAGGTCATGGTCGAGCAATGCGCTATGGATATCGCCGGGCAGGACACAAGCGACCTCGCGTCCATCCAGCGCCAACTGCCATGTCCCTTGGAGATCAATGCTCATGAGCAACCATTCCTAACCGATCTGCGTGACAAACCAGCGGTGCAGAAAATGTCCGCCGTGTAGACGGATTAAAGCTGCTGCCAAGCCCCGTCTTCCTTCGACGAGGCCACACAGGCTTCAACAAACTTCACCCCGTCAACGCCATCCTTAACCGTTGGCAGCAGCGGCGCGGACCCGCCTCTGATCAGCGTTGCAGCCTCGGTGTAAAGCGTCGCGAAGGCCTCCAGATAGCCTTCAGGGTGTCCGCCGGGGATACGCGATGAAGCCGCCGCAGTCGCGCCAGCGGTGGGACCGCCGCGCGTAATGGTTTGTGGCGCCCCGCCTAGGAGCGAAAACCGAAGGGTGTTGGCGGTTGATTGGTTCCACTCAATCGACCCCTTGGTGCCCGAAATTCGTAGCCGGATTTCGTTCTCGTAACCCGGTGCAACCTGGGTTGCCAGCAACACCGCCTTGGTGCCGCCGCTGCAATCAAGGATCACGTGCGCGTTGTCGTCCAACCGGCGCCCCTCGACAAACCGATGCAGCTGCGCCGACAGGCGCTCGACTTGCTTTTGCGTGGTGAAACTGACGAGGTTAAAGGCGTGGGTTCCAATATCGCCGATGGCACCGCCTGCGCCCGAGCGTGAAGGATCGGTTCGCCATCCTGCCTGCTTGTCGCCTTCGCTTTCCAGATCCTCGCTCAACCAGCCCTGAATATATTCGACATGGATCAGCCGCAACGCGCCCAGATCACCCCGCTCAATCATCTCGCGCGCTTGGCGGATCATCGGATAGCCGGTGTAATTGTGGGTCAGCACAAAGGCCGTACCGGAGCTGTCGACCAGTGACTGCAAGGCGCTTGCATCCGCACCGTTGGACGTCAGCGGCTTATCGCAGATGACCGGGATACCGGCTTCGAGAAAGGCCTGAGCGGCTGAGAAATGGACGTGGTTTGGGGTCACGATGGAAACCGCATCGATTCCATCCTCCCGCGCCGCCTCAGCCTGCGCCATCGTGGCAAAATCGCTGTAAATGCGGTCGGGTGCCAAGCCCAGTTCTTCCCCCGATGCCAAGGCCCTTTCCGGGGTTGAGGCCAAAGCGCCGGCAACGATCTCCCAGTGACCATCCAGCCGCGCCGCCATGCGGTGCACAGCGCCAATGAAAGCGCCCTGTCCGCCACCGACCATACCCAACTTCAATGCGCCCGCCATGGCCTAACTCAGCCCCATCATTGCGCGGATTGCCGCGCGGTCGGTACCGCTGGCGGCGAAATCGTCGAAGGCAACGTCCGTCACCTGAATGATATGATCGGCGATAAAGGGGGCACCTTCGGCTGCGCCCTGTTCAGGATGCTTGAGGCAGCACTCCCACTCCAGCACCGCCCAGCTGTCGTAACCATACTGCGCAAGCTTGGAGAAAATGCTGACAAAATCGACCTGACCATCGCCCAGCGACCGGAACCGCCCGGCCCGCTCCATCCAGCCTTGATACCCGCTGTAAACGCCTTGTCGGCCCGAGGGGTTGAACTCGGCGTCTTTGACGTGAAAGGCTTTGATCCGTTCGTGATAAATGTCGATGAAGGCGAGGTAATCGAGCTGCTGCAACAGGAAATGGCTGGGGTCGTAGTTGATGCAGCACCGGCTGTGCCCCCCGACTTTATCCAGCAGCATCTCGAACGTCGCCCCGTCGAACAGGTCTTCGCCGGGATGCAGCTCAAAGGCAACGTCCACACCGGCTTCCTCATAGGCGTCAAAGATGGGGCCCCACCGCTTGGCAAGCTCGCTGAAGGCTTCATCAATCATACCCTCAGGGCGCTGGGGCCAGGGGTAGAGGTAGGGAAAAGCCAAAGCGCCAGAGAACGAGACGCAGGCCCCAAACCCCATATTCGCCGATGCTTTAGCCGCCAGTTTCATCTGCTCAACCGCCCATTGAGCCCGGGCCGCCGGGTTGTTGTGGACAGCGGCAGGGGCGAAGGCGTCGAACTGCTGGTCGTAGGCCGGATGAACGGCGACAAGCTGGCCTTGAAGATGCGTGGAAAGCTCTGTGATTTCAGTCCCTTGCTCGGCACAAATACCTTGCAACTCCTGACAGTAATCCTTGCTCTCCGCTGCCTTCTTTAAGTCGATGTAGGCAGCGTCCACAGTCGGGAGTTGCACCCCCTTGTAACCGTGTCCCGCAGCCCATCGGCTAATGGATGGAAGCGTGTCAAAGGGCGCTTTATCGGACATGAACTGCGCCAGAAAAATTGCTGGTCCTTTCATGGTCTCAGCTTACCTTTCGTGTTCGTGCTGTTTCAGGTCATCAGCGCGCGAGCTTGCTCGGCGCTTAGCGCTGCTGGACGTTCACAACGGCTTGATATCTCGACAACTTCCTTACTTTCTCCCGATGCGAGAAGCGCCAGCAGCACTTCCATTACGTGTTGTGCCAGGTCCTGCCCGCAGCGGTGCGGGCGTCCCTGAGCAATGGCATCTGCCATATCCGCCAGACCGGCGGTTCGGTAGTTTGCCATCATCCCTTGATTGTGCTCCTCATTCGGAACGCCAAAGGGGTGATCAAAGGCGGTCAGCTCGCGCGGTTCAGCACCTTCTGTTGCACGCACTTCGCCACCAAAAAAGTTGGGATCGGGCACGAAAATCGAGCCCATTTCACCGTAGAGTTCCATAGGTGACATCCCGTGAGCATGCACGTCCCAGGACGTGTTGAGCGTCACCGTTGCACCGTTGGCAAATTCCAGAATCCCCCGCATCGAGGTCGGTGTCTCGACGGTAACAAACTCCCCCGCACGCGGCTGCGAGGTAATTTCGCGCTGTTTGCGCGGGGTCGAAGCAAAGCACGCAACGCGGTTGATCGGGCCGATGAGTTGCACCAGATTGGTGACGTAGTAAGGCCCGATATCAAGCACAGGGCCGCCGCCGGGCTTAAAGAAGAAATCCGGGTTCGGGTGCCACATCTCCATGCCGCGCCCCATGACAGCGGCCATCCCGCCGGTGATCTGCCCCAGCTCTCCACTGTCTACCAGCGCCCGAGCCTGTTGGTGCGCACCGCCCAAGAAGGTATCGGGAGCCGAGCCAACCCGCAGGCCTTTTTTCGCGGCCAGATCAAGCAGTTCCTGTCCCTCGTCCACGCTGAGTACAAACGGCTTTTCCGAGAAGACGTGCTTTCCCGCCTCCAGAATACGGCGCGAAACACCAAAGTGCGCTGCCGGAATGGTCAGGTTAACGATGATATCAATATCTTCGGCGGCGAGGATGTCATCAACGCTCAGCGCACGAACGCCGTAAGCATCCGCCTGAGCGCGGGCAGCGTCCATGTTGAGGTCTGCACAAGCCCGCATCTCGATGCCCTTGAACATCTTCGAAAGGCGTAAATACGCGCTGGATATATTCCCGCATCCAATGATGCCAACACCCATGACTTCGCTCATTGCTCAAGCACCCATCTTTTGAACATTTGAAAAAGCCCGTTCGGCAAAGCGACGTGGATCTGAGGGCTTATCGTGTTCCATGACAAATGTACGCGCCGGCGTTTTGGTGCGAACAGCGTTGAGAAGTTCCGCCCAAGGCATGGTCCCCTCGCCCACGTCAGCCCAACCATCTTCGTCCACACATTCTCCGTCCGGCGCAATGTCCTTGAGGTGGATCGAGGAAATGCGTGACGCGTACTGATCAATCCACTCAAAGGGGTCAGCGCCCCCCCGCACAATCCACGCGATATCAGCTTCCCACTCAATATCGCCCGCAGTTTTGAGCATAATTTCCATGGGAACAGAGCCATCTTCAAGCGGGACAAACTCGAAATCGTGGTTGTGCCATCCGACGTTCAAACCCGCTGCGCGAATCACTTCACCGACCGCCGCGAGCCGTTCGGCAAAGGCTGTCCAACCCGCCGCATCCGTGGGCCGGTTTTCCTCTTGGAGGTGGGGCGCGTAGATCGACTGAACACCCAGAGCCCCCGCCACAGCGAGCATTTCGTCAGGCTTGGACTCCAGATCATCAAAGGCCATGTGCGCCGAGGGCATGGTCAGGCCATTGTCATCCATCATGGCGCGCAGGCCCGCCGGGTCACCCATCACCCCGCCAAAGCCTTCGACTTGTGTGTATCCGGTGTCTGCAAGGTGCTTGAGCACTCCGGCGAGGTCGGATTCTGTGCGAGAGGAGTAAAGTTGATACGACAGGTCCATCCAGTCAGGCCTCTTTAAATACGGGTTTCATCGGCATCGAACATTGATCCTCGGGCGGGATCAAAACCGATGGTGACAGCATCGCCGCGGCGAAGCTGCAACTGGCCTTCCACGCGGAAACGGAAGGACAAATCATCAATCATCGCCCAGACCAACGTATCCGCGCCCATCGGCTCGACCACTTCCACGATGACTTCTTTGCTGAACGGTGCGCCCTTGGCAGCATCACCAAACAAGACATGCTCAGGGCGAATACCCAAGGTCACACCTTCCATTGTCGCTGTACCGAGGGTCTGGCTCAGGGCGTATTCGCCCATTGGCACCGACAAACTGCCAGAGGTAAAGACCGGCACGTCGCCCATGGTGAGCGTGCCTTCGATGAAGTTCATGGCGGGGGAACCGATGAAGCCCGCGACGTACTTATTCACTGGCTTGTTGTAGATGTGGTAGGGCGTGTCCAGCTGCTGGATCAGGCCGCCGCGCATGATCGCGATCCGATCCGCCAGCGTCATGGCCTCAATCTGATCGTGCGTCACGTAAATCATCGTGTTTTCAAGCCGCTGGTGCAGACGCTTGATTTCCACGCGCAAATCGGCGCGCAGCTTGGCGTCGAGGTTGGACAGCGGTTCATCGAACAGGAACACATCGACATCGCGCACGAGCGCCCGCCCGATCGCCACGCGTTGCCGCTGACCGCCTGAGAGTTCAGCCGGGCGGCGATTGAGCAGCGGTTCGATCTGCAGGATTTCCGACGCCTGCGCCACGCGACGCTCAACCTCGTCCCGCTTCACACCGGCATTTCGCAGGCCGAAAGACAGGTTTCTCTTCACGCTCATTTGTGGGTAGAGGGCGTAGGACTGGAACACCATGCCGATACCACGATCTTTGGGCTCTTCCCAGGTCACGTTGCGGCCTTTGATGTGGATTTCCCCGTCGCGGATATCGAGCAGTCCGGCGATGCAGTTCAGCAGCGTGGACTTGCCACAACCCGATGCGCCCAAAAGAACCAGAAACTCACCGTTTTCGATGCTCAGGTTCATGTTCTCCAGAACGACTACCTCACCGTAGGCAACCTTCAGGTCGTTGATTTCAATGGAATAATTCTCACTCATGGGTTTATCCCTTCACGGCGCCGGCAGCGATGCCGCGCACAAAATAGCGTCCGGAGATGAAGTAAATTGTCAGGGGCACCAAACCGGTCAGGATGGTTGCTGCCATGTTGACGTTGTGCTCTTTGACCCCTTGGGTCGAGTTCACGATGTTGTTCAGCTGGACTGTCATAGGCCAGTTCTGCGTGCCCGCGAAAATCACCCCGAACAGGAAGTCGTTCCAGATGCCTGTCACCTGCAAAATGATCGCAACCACCAGGATCGGGATCGACATGGGCAGCATGATTTGGAAGAAAATCCCCCAGAACCCGGCGCCGTCCACCCGTGCTGCCTTAAACAGCTCCACCGGCAGGGCCGCAAAGTAGTTGCGGAACAGCAGCGTCAGGATTGGCATGCCAAAGATGGAGTGAATGAAAATCACCCCCGGCAGCGTTCCGAAAATGCCCAGTTCACGGGTGATGATCACCAGTGGATAGAGCATCACCTGATAGGGAATGAAGGAGCCGATGATCAGAATGGTAAAGAACACCTCAGACCCACGGAACCGCCAATAAGACAGCGCGTATCCATTAATCGAAGCAATGGCAATGGAAACGAGAACCGACGGCACGGTTATCTGTACAGACTTCCAGAAGCCCACCTTCAAGCCTTCGCAATAAAGGCCCGTACAAGCGGTATCCCAAGCCTTGATCCAAGCATCAAAGCCGGCCCTCAGCGGCCACGCGAAAATATTGCCTTCCCGGACCTGATCAAGGTCCTTCAGCGACGTGGCAACCATCACGTAAAGCGGCAGCAGGTAGTAAACGGCTGCGACGACAAGGATACTGTAGAGAATAATCCGGCTCGGGCCGATCCGGTTGGGTTTTGCCCCACGCGGGGTAACGATCGCTTTTGTCATGATCCAGTCCTCCCCTAGCGTTCTTTTTTGCGGCCGTACTCAAGGTACATCCACGGAATAAGAATGATGACGACGGTGAGCAGCATCATGCTTGATGCTGCCAGAGCCTGGCCGAGGTTGGATCGGGCAAACATGAAGTCATAAACGTACTTGGCCGGCACTTCAGAGGCAAAACCGGGCCCCCCCGCGGTCAGCACAACCACGAGATCATACAGTCGCACGATGCCGGATGCCGCGATGACCAGCGTGGTAATGAACACCCCGCGCATCATCGGGATCACCACAAAGATGTAGGTTTTCCACTTGGGAATGCCGTCCACGCGCGCAGCTTTCCAGATTTCACCGTCAATGCCGCGCATCCCGGCGAGCATCAGAACCATAGTAAAGCCCGTACCCTGCCAAAGACCCGCAAGCAGCAAGGCAAATATGACGGTATCGCCACTGGCCATGAGCTTGAACGGCAGGTTTTCGAGGAAGCCGATGTGCGCCCAAGCGCCGAATTGATTGATGGCGTCTTGGATGCCCGCGGGGCTCAACATCCACTGCCAAACCACCCCCGTTACGACAAAGGAAAGGGCAAAAGGGTAGAGATAAATGGAGCGGAACGCGTTTTCGAAGCGGACCTTCTGATCGATCAGCGCGGCAAGGATAAAGCCAACGGTGAAGGAAAACGTCAGCGAGAACACACCATAAAACAGGATGTTCTCAACAGACTCAGCCCACCGTGCGTTGCGCGTCGCGTCGAGCAAGCGGTCATATTGGGCGAATCCCACCAAGAACTTGGTGTTGATCAGCTTGGAAAAGCCGTTCCATTGATAGTCGAACCCAACCCACGTCAGAAAACCCTCCTCGCTGCGATTGAACAGGCTGATGGGAAACTGAAACTCAACCGGAGGCGTAAACAGCTTGACCGGCAGGAGTTTTGACTTTGTGAACGAATAGGTAATGGTCCAGATCGAACACCCGACGAAGACGACGAGCGTGGTGAAGATCATGGGGATCGCAGCAATTTTCGCACTGAGATTTCGAAACAAACCCAAGCGCCGACGCTTTTGCTTGACGGTCGCAGTCATCACATCCCCCTTGCAGCGCAGTTGCCGCCAAAAGGGGAACCGCGTTTATCGTTTGAGTGCTGGTGTCATGGTTAGATTTGGGTGATCCTCGAAAGGACCACCCAAAGCTATCAACCTGTTAAGACTGGCTTAGTCGGCGTTGGCTACGATTTCGACGTAACGTGCCTGGGCGTCTTCAACAGAGATGCTTGGATCGTTGAAGAAGGATACCCAGAGGTCTTCAAACTGACCCTGCGTGTCGCCCGTGAAAGCCTGCTCAGAGGATGGCAGTACGTTTTCTGGGTTCGCAAGAATAGCCAGACCTTTTTGCATACAAGCGTTGGCAGCGGCCAGATCGATGTCACCACGGATCGGCAGGGAGCCTTTCGCGAGGTTGAAGTCAACCTGAACCTGCTTGGAAACCAGCAGAGATGCCATTTCCAGCTGAGCAGCGGTCATTGCTTCTACGTTCTTGTTCGGCTTCGGGAAGTAGAACGCGTCACCACCGGTGTCCAGTACAGGGTAAACACCCAGACCTGGCAGACAGTCGTATTCGTCACCAGCGGTCTGACCCGCTACGCCGAATTCACCCTGTGCCCAGTCACCCATGATCTGAGCGCCAGCCTTGCCGTTGATAACCATTGCGGTTGCATCGTTCCACACGCGGCCAACGTAGCCGTCATCGACCATGCCACGAGCAGCAGCGATCGCTTCAAAGACCTGAGTCATTTCAGCAGAAGCAGCAGCTTCAGGCGACTTGTCCACGTTGATGGCGCGGTACAGATCGAGACCACCCAGAGCAACCTGGAATACGCCGGACATGCCGGAAATCTGCCAGGACTCACCACCAACAGCCAGAGGGGTGATGCCCGCATCGCGCAGCGCAGGCGCAGCAGCTACGAACTCATCCCAGTTGCTTGGAACGTCAACACCAGCGGTTGCGTAGGCACCGCGGTTCAGCCACATCCACTGGAAAGAGTGAATGTTAACCGGCACACAGTAAATGCGGCCTTCGTAAGTACAGGAGTCCAGCAGCTTGGACGGACGAATGAAATCAGCCCAGCCTTCAGCTTCAGCCAGATCCGTAAGGTCAGTCATCAGACCAGCCTGAACCAGATCCTCAGCGTCACGACCCGTGTTTAGCTGAGTTGCGCCCATTGGGTCACCACCAGCAATACGGGACAGAATCACAGGGCGTGCGTTACCGCCGCCAGCGATAGCGCCGTCAACCCACTCGTGACCAGCAGCGTTTACGGCATCAGCGAATACGCCCACAGCAGCAGCTTCACCGCCAGAGGTCCACCAGTGGGTAACCTCAATTTTCTCTGCACCGGCGACGCAAGCAGACGCAACCAGAGCAGCCGCTGCAACAGCAGCAGACTTCATGTTAAACATGTTTTTACCTCCCAATGGAGAAGCCGTGCTTCTCCGCATGAAATTTCCGGGCCCTCCTTAGCCCGCATGTAATCGTTTACATGCTCATAACGACTATACTAACGCCGACGCATGGACGTGAAGCTCACGTGGTAACCGATTACATGATATTTTACTGCCAGAAAGCATATTTTCCCGTCAACCCCTATCTCAGGCTCTTGCCAAGTTAGATTTTGGCAGTAAGGATTTTTAGGGATTTTCTAATGAACAGAGTTTCAGCTTTTTTCTGATGCGAACCGAAGCACCAACCATTCTAGACGTTGCGCGCCTTGCCGGTGTCTCCACCGCTACGGTGAGCCGTACGCTCAGTTCGCCTGATCGGGTGAGTGAGCAAACCCGTGTGCTTGTTTTGGATGCGGTCGCTTCGACGGGTTACGTTGCCAACGAGATGGCCCGAAACCTGCGCAAAAAGACCTCAAACTCCATTGGTGTCCTTGCACCTGACCTTTCCAACCCCTTCTTTTCATTCATTATTGCTGGTATCGAGCAAATCTGCGGACCACGGGGTTTTGGCGTGTTCGTCACCGAAATTGGCAATACGCCCAACGCCAAAAACAAAGTGGTGAACATGCTGGCCTCGGCCCGAGCTGATGGATTTATCGTGCTCGACGGCATGCTGGATCTCTCGCTCCTGAAGGCGCGCGGCAATTTGGAAAAGCGTGCGCCGATCGTGTCAGCCTGTGAATGGCCTAGCGATGAAACCGCGCCCTCTGTCACTGTGGATAACGTCGGCGGCTCGATGCAGGCCGTTCGCCACCTTGCAGCAATGGGTCATACCAAAATTGGGCACATTACCGGTCCGAAAGAGAACGTTTTAACCGCTGCGCGCATTAAGGGGTTTAAGGCCGGGCTCGAGTCCTGCGGCCTGACCTACGATGACAGCCTGATTATCGAGGGGGATTTCAGCCTGGATTCCGGTCGTCTGGCTGCTGAAAAATGGCTAAGCATGAGCGACCGACCGACGGCCATGTTTTGTGCCAGTGACCGCGAAGCCTTTGGGTTTATCTCACGACTGGCGAAAGCGGGGGTGCGCGTACCCGAGGATGTCTCCATCATTGGCTTTGATGACATCGAAGTCGCGGCATTCTTTGTACCCGCGCTCACGACCGTTTCTCAACCGCGCATCGACATCGGACGCGCTGCGACTCAAATGCTGTTTGGCCTGATTGACGGTGAGATTGCGCCGGAAGACAAGCGCCCCCAGCTCGATGTAAAGCTGGTCGTTCGCGAGAGTACGGCGCCGCCATCACAGGACGCCTGACACCGTGCCTGGCAACGCGCCTTTTTGGGGCTAAAGGCCTGATTTCCACAGTGACGCCAGCCGCAAAATCGCAGAGGTTGAGCCTTCTTCTTCGCTCTGAAAAGCAGGCCCCACCCCATGAAGCACCCTATCCCAACCACAGCGCCCGGTAACGGCTTGGAACGCATCCTAAAGGTCATGCGCCAACTCAGGGACCGCGAAGACGGCTGCCCTTGGGACGTTGAACAAACCTTCGAGACCATCGCGCCCTTTACCGTCGAAGAAGCCTATGAAGTCGCCGACGCCATAGAACGCAAGGACACAATCGACCTGAAGGAGGAACTGGGTGACTTACTGCTGCAGGTCGTCTTTCATGCGCAAATGGCACATGAAGCGGGGCTGTTCAGCTTTGATGACGTCGCCCAAGGGATCGCCGACAAAATGATCCACCGCCATCCCCACGTTTTCGGAGACAAGGTCTACGCTGGCGAGCAAGATCAGCGCGCCGAGTGGCATCGGATCAAGAACGAGGAAAAAGCAGCCAAGCACGCGGCCAAAGTCGCAGCGGGCCTCCCTGTCGAAAGCGGTGATCCGCGGGCCACGCTCCGCGACATCCCCACGGGCTTCCCTGCCCTGACAGCCACAGACAAAATCCAACGCAAAGCCGCGCTGGTTGGCTTCGACCACCCGGAAATGCACCAGATTTATGGCAAGGTCGATGAAGAGCTGGCCGAGGTCAAAGAAGAAGCAGAGCGGGAACCGCTGGACCCGGACGCGCTGGAAATGGAGGTCGGTGACCTGCTTTTCGTCGCGGCAGCGGTGGGGCGGCGGTTGGATGTTGATCCTGAACGCGCCCTGCATCGCGCCAACGCCAAATTTGTTCGTCGGTTTAACGCGGTCGAAGAACGTCTCGACTTCAACTGGAAAGACCGTGACTTCAACGAGTTTACTGACGCCTGGATCGCCGTAAAAGCAGCGGAAAAGGCGGCGAAAGGACAGTAGCGCGCCTGCCGTTTCTGATCCTCAGCCCTCAATCAATGCGGTGAGCGCTTGTGTCTTTTCAGCCAACAGCGCGCTGTCGCCGCGTGCCTCGACGTTCAGCCGCAGCAGAGGTTCGGTGTTTGAGGAACGAACATTGAAGCGCCAGTCTTCGAACTCGTAGGTCAGACCATCGATTTCCACCCGCTGACCGTGCCCTTCATATGCGGCTCGAATCCGCTCCAGCACCGCGCCCGCGTCTGCCACACGGAAATTGATTTCGCCGGAGCAGGGAAAGGCCTTCTGCGCATCCGCCACT
>PAFB01000085.1 GCA_002700865.1 Rhodospirillaceae bacterium | reverse complement strand
TCGTGTAGATTACTGAACAATTTCAATAAAGATATTTCTCTAACGTCACATTATTGCACCCTATTTTAGCGCGATGAAAATAATGTCTCAGCAACTAAAACACCTTCTTGAACCACCACATCACTGGCCTGATTTGCATTCAGGACAACCTCTGACAAGCCCGGTACTCGCTCGCGCTGTAGGCGAAAAAGGGGTCGGACTGTGGTTGGGTAAACGGCGAGGTAATTCGCCACCCAGGACAGACGCTCTTCACTGCCATCAAAGTCGAGCATCTGCTTGAGCTTGCGGCTCAGCGCCAAGTCACTGGAGCAATTCAACCAGATTTGATGGTCGATCAGCGGCGCACACTCAGGGAGCGCGCGACCCAGCGGCGTGTCGACGACCACCGGCCCCCGTTGAGCAGCCTTCGCAATCGCTTCTGCCAGACCAGGGGCTTGGATTTCGCCAAAATCAGCGCCTTTGGCCAACCAGCGAGCCAGCTCGTCTGGCGGGGTCTGGGTGATCTGTTCGTAGTGATCGTAGGGAATGACCGCTGCCTTGGTTGCCCGCTGAATTGCGTGGCACAGCATGGTTTTCCCAGAGCCGGGAATGCCGCAAACGGCGAGGACCGGGGCGCGGGTCATGAGGGCTCTCCTGAAGGCGTTTTGGTGAGGCCAAGAATGAAAAAGCCAGTGTCGATATTGACTGTGTCGAGCTGTGTCGCTACCGCCTGCCCCTTGGCCACAGCATCGATGTACCATTGTGGCGTGCGGTAAAACCGGGTGAAGGCGTGGTTGTGAGCGTTGGCTGGGGTCATAGCCAAGGCATGGAAGCTCTCAGCCAGACGCTCGACAATCAGCACAAGCCCTCCCGGCGCAAGGTGGTCCAGCGCCTCCGCCAGAATCCCCTGAGCGGTAGCGTCAGGCCAGTCGTGCAAGACGGACTTGAAGACCACCACCGAGGGCGCTTCACCCCCCACTCTGGGCAGTCGGTCATAGCGAAGATCGCCAGCCTCGAACGACAACCGGCCCCGGACTGCATCTGAGAGCGGAAAGTTCGGCGTTTGCGCGATAACGCCCGGCAAATCAAACACCACGGCCTGAGCCGTCGAATGGCGCTGGAGCAAGGCATCCGCGAACAAGCCGACATTCCCACCAATCTCCAACACCCGCGCGCCCGCCGGAAGCTGCACAGCATCAGCCAACCGGTCATTTTCACGCACCGCGCAGTAGGCGAGATAGTCCACCCACGCCGCAACACGATGGGGCGCTTTGGGGGTGGCCGACGTGGCATCGGCGTAATTGAAGAACTGGAAAACGCGGCTGTCTTCAGGAATTTCCCCGTCACGGGCCAGAAAAAAAGCGCCGTGCTCCAGCAAATCTGCCGCTGCCAGTGCCTGAAATTCAGCCTTTATCCTGTTCTCCGGCGTCGCCAGCGCAATGATGGCAGATTGATCCGGTACGAAAGCCTCTGCATCAAGCCGCCCAAGGCCCAAATCTTCAAGAGTCTGCCAAAACACGCGCGACAGCGGTCGCTGTGCGAGACTGTAGCCCTGCTCCTCAGCGTCCCGTAATTCGTCCCACAATCCGATATCAAAGGCCGCCTTTATGCAGCTAATCGACGCCAACGACTGACACCAAAGCGGAGCGGCTGGTTCAGTCCTCGAAGTAGACATAGCAACGGTGTCCGACGGGGATGGCGTAGTTCTCATTGATCAGCGCAATTTCTGTTGAGAACGTGCCGCTGGCTGCTTCAAACACCCAATCAGTTGCCTTGACCTCACCCACATAAATGGTCGCGAAAGGCTCTTCCGGCACCACATAGGCCGCACCGCCTTTTTTGACGCGCTCATAGTACTCAACCGGCAAAATGGACCGGACTTTGAGCGGGTTAATGCGGGCGATTTTATAGAGCGGCGTGGATTGATCAACGTATTGACCGACGCTGAGAAGTTCTTCAGTTACGACCCCGTCCATCGGACTGACAACTCGGTGATGGTCAAGGCGGATGTCCGACATCTGCAGCTCTAACGCCCGAATTTCCCGCTCAAACTTACGCAATTCGAGCTCCTGCATGGCCAGTTCCAGCGACGAGTTGGCTTCATCCAACTCCGATGACGAATTGGCGTTAGCTTCGACGAGCTTGGTCAGCCGGTCGACCCTGTCCTGTCGTAGCCGAAGCACCGATTCTGCTGATAAAACAGCCTGCTTGTTTTCGGCATAGGCGCGGGCGATTTTGTTTTGGACGCGCTCTAGACGAGAGTCGATTTCGGCCAATACCTGCCCTTCACGAACCCGATCACCCAAGGCCACGTTTTTCTTGGACAGGATACCGCCGATGTTGCTTGGCAGGCTGACCACGTCATAAGGCTGAATGATGCAGGGAAATCCGTCGTCAGCAAAAGTGCCTTCGCCTGCGGCGGTTGTCGAAATCAGGAGGCCTGAAATAAGTGAAAGGAGGCCGAGACGAATATTCATGGGGTTTGCCCTAAAAGCTAATTTTGGTTCCAATCCGACCTTCGCGACTCATGAAATCAAAGTCACCGTAAATACTGAGGGCTGCGACGTCATAACTGACGTCGAGCGTCACCTGCCGTTCTTCATTTATCGACCCTGAAACGGTGAAATCGTTCGCTTCATAGGTTGCGCTGAACAGATAGTGCTGTCGGCGTTCAACGTGGTCCTGAATGGTTGGGCTTACGGTCTCTGCATACAGGCTCACATCGCCCAAATTGACTTCAGCCATGAGGCCAAGCTCCCAGTCCGAATCAACGCCGAACTGCACCGTACCGAAGTCGTTGTGATACCCCGCGCCCAGTTCCCAGCCGCCCGATGTTATAATCGGACTGCCGCCCAGGGGCTGGAAATCGATCAAGAAGTCGATGTCTGCAAAGAGGCCAGAGAGATCGATCGATGTGTAGGCCAGCACTTCACCCAATTCATCGAAATTCAGCGCCAGACCGGGCGAAATTCCGAGGATACCGGGGGCATCGTAACTCAGGGTAAGGTCAGTGCTGCTGATATCTGCCTTTGCGCCGACGTTGCCGATGCTTCTCACACCACCGGCCTCTCCGGTGGTTTTGAGCACCACCGTACCAAAGCCACCTTCAATGAAAATCTGCGCAGCGTCACGGACCAAAATGCGGTCGTTGGCAACGTCGAGGTAGTAGTTCGTGTCCGTTCCGCCAGACACACAAACGGCACCCAATGCCAGCTTTTCCGACCCTTGAACTGTTTTCACCGACATTAACGGCCCGGCAAACACTGAAGCGTTACGGGCACCGAAAGTCGGCGTGGTCGCATCAGGGGTTTGAATGTCTACGTTATATCGGCTGAGGAGGATTTCATCCGGCACCGTAGTCGAAATCGGCGATGGAGCCGTTAGTTGTATCCGCGCGATTGTGGAAGCGGCCGGGCCGAAATAGTTGATGGTTGCCGTGCCTTCCAGATAGGCCACAACCTGCAACGAGTTTTCAGCCATGGTCCCGGCGACATGCGCCAGCTTGCCCGGCGGCATGTAACCGCTGCCGGGCAGCGTCACCAGATAGTCCAACTCACCCTGCAGCGTTTGCGCGCCCAGCACGGTATCAACTTCGGTTTTCTGGAATGCCGGGTCCTGAATCGACCCAAAAATCGCCTCGCCAGCAATTTTGCAAATATCTGAGGGGCCGATCGCCGCGTCGACCTGATAGCCCGTTACAGTGGGGTCAACGCCATGCCAGTCCGAATTGATTTTGACTGAAACGATGTCTGCTTCGCTGATGGCCTGCCCGCCCGATACGGAATAGCCAGCCGCGTGCAAGTCCTGGCGACCGCCGACTGTTGCTTTGAAGTAGAAAATCTGGTCAGGCGACGTCAGGGAGAAGGCATAGGGAGAAATCTGCAATTCTGCCGACGTCCCAAGACTTATGGCTCCGCCGTATTTCAGGCCAGCGTCCGTTGACCCGTTGATGCCCAGAGCTATCGACACGCTGGAGCTTGCTGCGCCGAAAGTGAGTGGCGCGCGCTTTTGCACCCCAAAATCGACTTCGAGCTGAAGCGTGCTGCCCAAAGTCACGTCGACCGCTGCCGCCGTTGACGCAAACGGCAGGGTCAGCACGGACGAAAAGGCGAGCAGGCGCTTCATCAGTCGGGTCGATCCACATTCATTAAGTCATTCTTCACTAGGTAGAGGGTGCTAAATTTTCTTCTGAATGAGAACTGCTTTTTCCAGCTGCGCCTGAAATTTGTGCTGCAGGCACCAATCGGCTGAATAAATGCCTTACTTTGCGGTTGCAAACCCGCATAATGTCATTATTTGCGAATCACTTTTCGGCGTTATGGCCGATTGATACTTTATTATCACTCAATAATTACTCGGATAAAGGAAGGTATTTTCTGGCCCTAGATGCAATTTCTGGCATAACTACATAACCCCAAAATATTCAGGCCCTTTTGACGATAGTCTTGATATTTGAGACGCGATTCACAAACACTTAAGCCTTCTCAGTTCCAGCACAGGAAGAAAGACCCATAACGTGCTTGCTTCAAACGCATTATTGTTTTTTGACTAGAGTCGATGTTAGATAATTCAAACGAATTTCAATGAGAGATCTCCCCTATGTCTACTCAAGTATTGATTTACGAGCGTGCCGTTCCGATTTCCGCTGAACGTCACGGAAATTGGTCCGTAACCGGCAGTAAAGGGTACAGTTTCGCCCGCAACATAAATGCCGTTCCCTTGCTCGCATCCGAGTTCATTCCAGCAGCGGTTGACGGCACGATTGTGTTCGCCGGTCAGGGGGATGAAGTGTTCCCGTCCTTGGTGCTCGGCGTGCGTGACAGTAACGTGATGGTGGACGGAGAAGGCAGCTGGAAAGGGGCTTACGTGCCTGCCTTCCTGCGCCGCTACCCCTTCATTTTCTCGCATGACGACGCCGCTTCGACCTTTACGCTGTGCATTGATGAAGAATTTGAAGGCATCAATGAAGCGGGGCGTGGGGAAAGGCTGTTTGACTCCGAGGGCGAGCGCACGCAGTACCTCAGCAATATGCTGAAGTTCGTCACCGACTACCAGACGATGTTCGAGCGGACGAAAGTGTTCTGTAAGCGTCTGGTTGATTTGGGTGTTTTGGATTCAGGTGTCGCGCAGTTCAACCTGCCCCAAGGCGAGCGTGCGTCGCTGGGCGGGCTTTCGACCATCAACCGGGACAAGCTCAAGGCCATCGATGCCGACACGCTCCGCACCATGTTCTCAACCGATGAGTTGGAGCTTTGCTTCGTGCATTTGCAGTCGCTGAATAATCTGACCTCAATTGCTGAAAAGTCAGTTGCAGCAGCAGCAGCGCAAGCGCCAGCTCAGGAAAGCAAGCCAGCGGCAAAGACGTCGAAAAAGAAGACCTAAGGGAAGCAGTCAACAGACCTGCTTCGAAGACAAACAAACAGGCCAGTTCGCCATTGACCGCGATCTGGCCTGTTTTCGTTACTGGCAACGGCGCGGAAGCGCTTAGGTTGGATTAAGACCCATTCCCCAAAACCCGACTTCAAGCGCGGTCGCCTTGGTGAAGCGCGCCTGTAACTGCGGCCAGCGCGGCGCGGTTTGCGGGTTTTGGCCGACACGGCGCTCGACTGCCGCGTCAATCATCGCGCCAACGGCTCCGCACAGCCCCTGATAGTCCGGCCCCGCGTAAGTATCGATCCAGTCCTGATAATCGTTGCCCGCGCTGCCTTCGCGATCAAGGCGCTGGCCGATCTCACCATAACCCATGACGCAAGGCGCGAGCGCGGCCATCATGTCGAGAAAGTCGCCCTGGAGCCCTGCATCCATCACAAACCGCGTGTAGGCGAGGTTGGCGACTTCTTCGTCGGCGTTGAACAGGACGTCTTCGCTGATACCGTGCTCGGCGCAAGTGCGGACATGTAGGGCCATTTCGTGGTTCACCAGAGCATCAACTGTCCCCGCACACACTTTCATTTCATCCAAGGTTTCCGCTTTGACAACAGCCAATGACCAGGCCCGTGAAAAGTGAACGAGGAACACGTAATCCTGCACCAAATAGTGCAGGAATGATGCACGCGGCAGCGCACCTGAGCGCAGGCCTTCGACAAAAGCGTGGTGCGTATAGTCCCGCCAAACCCCCGCCGCGCCATCGCGCCAAGCGTGAAATGTGGAGCCGTAGTTGGGTGGATTGGTCAAAGCTGGGGCTCCCATCGGCCTGTTGCATGCTGCGGAGCACCCTAAAGCCAGCGGCCCGGCGATCAAGCCCGTGTTTCGCAACGCCTACTAGTCAAAAGGATCGAGCGCTGCCTGTACTTTTTTGGGCAAAGCACCGCGGATCAAGCGGTAAGACGTACTGATCCGGTGCTCCAGTTCGTCCTGATCGGCCTCGAAAGGCACGTGAATCCAAGACCGGTGGAAATAAGGTGCCTTCACCCCTACCCCGGCATCAATCAGCATTTGTGCTGTTTCAATGCTGTCAGTCTTTACGCTAATCCCTGCCGCTTTTGCCCCAATGATCGCAAACATTTTGCCCGCAACCTTCCACGCATCGTGTCCACCGCCAAAGGGATCGGACAGCTCGGCGCCGGGAAAGGTTTGGCAGTAGCGGTTCAGGGTGTCTCGGTTCATGGGAAGGTCCTTGCTTGATTGAGCAACAGGGCATGGGGACTTTGGCAGAAGCTCTGAGGCTCTTTTACATCTGAGGCTCGGCTAGGTAAGGCCAAGGGCGATAACCATTCAACTCCCCGGGCTCACCTCCCGGGTTTGAGGCCCTTCTCTCTAAGTTTCTGTTGCCGTTTATCAACGCTCTTTAGAGTGAAGGCTGGCAGAAAAGCACAGAACTGCGGGCATTCTTAGGGGAAATCCTACCGTCTTTATTGTGAAATGTTTTGTCTCTTTTTTGGATGCTGCCTGAACTCTTCAGGCGTAGTTTGCGGCCTCAAATGCCCTTTGCCGCAACGGGCTTCAGTCCGCTCTCCCGCCTCTAGGTCGGGGACGCGCACCGGCTAGAAGCTGTCGCTGCACTCTCACTGATGGCCTTACCGTATCTGGTACAGGTGCTCAGGATGGTCTGGTGCGGGTGTGACAGACGGAACGTTGCAATCGAAGTCAGATGAGGGATTGGGAACATGGCTCCTTTTGACCAGCCCGAAGGCGTATGGAAGTCAGGAAAAGGCAAAGGGCGCCGGACGCCAAAAGGCCGGCAGATCGACGAAGCTGCTTGGGCGGATGTTCGTCAGCTGTTGGGTGATCGTCCACGACGCGCTGATTTGCTGATCGAACATCTTCACCTGCTGCAGGACGCATTCGGCCACCTCTCAGCGCGACACCTGCGCGCCTTGGCCGAAGAAACGAGAATGTCGCAGGCGGAAGTCTACGAAGTCGCGTCGTTTTACGCTCATTTCGACATTGTGAAAGACGGCGAAACCCCGCCCCCGGCGCTGACCATTCGCGTGTGTGACAGTCTGGCCTGCGAACTGGCGGGCGCGCAGTCTCTGAAAGCAGCGCTGGAAAACGACCTTTCGGCTGATCAGGTGCGCGTGGTCCGCGCCCCGTGCATGGGGCGCTGTGATACCGCACCGACCTGTGAGCTGGGTCACAACCACATCGACCACGCCACGCCCGAAAGCGTAAAAGCAGCCGTGGCCGCCAATGATACCCACCACCGGATGCCAGACTATGAAACGCTGTCTGCCTATCAAGCGGCGGGTGGATATGAGCAACTGACGGCGCTGCGCGGCGGTTCGATGGACCCTGAAGCCGTGCAGGATCGCGTGCTGGAATCCGGCCTGCGCGGCTTGGGCGGCGCTGGCTTCCCCTCTGGCCGCAAGTGGTCGTTTGTCCGGGCTGAGGCTGGCCCGCGCTACCTCGCCGTTAACGGTGATGAAGGCGAACCGGGCACGTTCAAAGATCGCTACTACCTCGAACGCACGCCGCACTTGTTTCTCGAAGGCATGCTGATTGCCGCTTGGGCGGTGGAGGCTGAAACTGCCTTTATCTACATGCGGGACGAGTATCCCGCCGTGCTTGAAATTCTGGCAACGGAAATCAAGGCGCTGGAAGAAGCGGGGATCGTCCAGCCCGGATACATCGACCTGCGCCGTGGCGCGGGGGCTTATATCTGCGGGGAAGAATCCGCCATGATTGAGTCCATCGAAGGCAAGAAAGGCCTTCCCCGTCATCGTCCGCCTTTTGTAGCCCAAGTCGGCGTGTTTGGTCGCCCGACTTTGGTTCACAACGTGGAAACCCTGCACTGGATCACGCGGATCATGCGCGAAGGGCCGGAAGTGCTGAACGGCGTTGAGAAAAACGGACGCAAGGGATTGCGCTCGTATTCCATTTCAGGCCGGGTGAAACAACCGGGCGTAAAGCTGCTGCCGGCCGGGTCAACCATCACCGACTTGATCGAAGCCGCTGGCGGCATGCTGGACGGGCACGCGTTCAAAGCCTACCAACCCGGCGGCCCCTCCGCTGGCCTGCTGCCGGCGAGCATTAACGATGTCCCCATGGACTTCGATACGCTGCAACCTCACGGCAGTTTCATCGGCTCAGCGGCCATTGTCATTCTCTCCGATCACGACAGCGCAAAAGAAGCGGCGCTCAACATGCTGCGGTTTTTTGAAGACGAAAGCTGCGGCCAGTGTACGCCATGCCGCGTGGGCTGTGAGAAGGCCGTGAAACTGATGGAACAGGACAAGTGGGACCAAAGCCTGCTCGAAGACCTGTCACAAGCCATGGTGGATGCGTCGATCTGCGGTCTGGGCCAAGCGGCGCCCAACCCGATCCGCCTGACCATGAAACACTTCCCCGAGGAGGTTTGAGACCATGCCTGACGGAAACCCGGTCGAAACGATCAAATTCACCCTCGACGGCAAAGAAGTCCACGCGCTTCCCGGAGAAACCATCTGGCAGGTCGCCAAGCGTGAAGGCACCACTATTCCGCACCTGTGTTACGCCGATGAACCGGGGTATCGGTCCGACGGCAACTGCCGCGCTTGCATGGTGGAAGTCGAAGGCGAACGAACGCTGGTTGCGTCCTGTATCCGAGAGCCGCGTGACGGCATGGTCGTTTCCGCTGCCTCGGAGCGCGCGGACAAAGCGCGCAAAACGGTGATGGAACTGCTGGTCGCGGATCAGCCTGAGCGCGACGTGGCGCACGATAAGTCATCGCACCTGTGGGATATGGCGGAAATGCAGGGCGTCACTGAAAGCCGCTTTCCCGCGCTCGAAGACTGCCGCGTGCCGCTGCTGGATGATTCTCACGTTGCAATGCGCGTCAATCTTGACGCCTGCATCCAGTGTAACCTGTGTGTGCGCGCCTGTCGCGAAGTTCAGGTAAACGACGTCATCGGCCTGTCAGGCCGCGGTCACGATGCCAAGATCACCTTCGACTTTGACGATCCCATGGGGCAATCCACCTGTGTTGCCTGCGGTGAATGCGTGCAGGCCTGCCCGACCGGAGCGCTGATGCCCTCGGGCGCGGTTGGTACGGACGAGGTTGGCGACAGCCAGGACTTTGACCGCGAAGTGCAGTCTGTGTGCCCCTACTGCGGGGTTGGCTGTCAGCTTTCGTTCAAGATCAAAGATGACAAGATCGCGTGGGTTGACGGTGTCGATGGTCCGGCCAATGAGCAGCGCTTGTGCGTTAAAGGTCGCTTCGGCTTTGACTACATTGCCCACGATCACCGCCTGACCACACCGCTGATCCGCCGCAAGGATGCACCGGCCAAGGGCCTGAATGTTGACCCGGCGAACCTGTCAACGCATTTTCGCGAAGCAACGTGGGAAGAAGCGCTTGACGCCGCCGCTGGTGGTCTGGCGCGACTGCGCGACAGCGAAGGCGGTCAAACGGTCGCCGGCTTTGGTTCTGCCAAGTGTTCCAACGAAGAAGCCTATCTGTTCCAAAAGCTGATCCGTCAGG
>PAFB01000084.1 GCA_002700865.1 Rhodospirillaceae bacterium | reverse complement strand
GCCGTGGTCAAGGTCGACGACACCGCGCCGGGAATAGCCGAAGGCGTCGCTGCGGGCTGCCCCACTGTGGGCATTGCGCTGAGCGGGAACCATGTTGGGCTTAGGGTCGAAGAACTGGCTGCATTGTCGGATGAGGAGGTGGAGCATCACCGCGCTTCTGCAACGGCGATGCTGGAGGCGGCTGGGGCGGATTTTGTCATTGATACGGTTGCCGACCTGCCTAAGATTCTCAGCTGACCTTAAGCGTGGATTTGCCGCTGATGTTGGCTGGCTGGCTCTGATTACCAGCCGCCACCGCCACCACCGCCGCCGCCGCCGCCGCTGAACGAACTGCCACCAGACCCCGATGACGAGGAAGTCGAGTAGCTGTAACTGCTTGCAAACCGGTCTTCGAATTTGTCCAGAGTATCCTCGAAGCTGCGGTCATCGGTCCCGTACCAATAGGCGCTGGAAAGCTGTTCGTCCGCTGCCCAAACTTCCAAATCCCGCGCAAACTTGCTGGCCCATAGAGTGTGCAGGCCCAAGGCAAAGGCGTAGGGGTAGATGGCGGAGAAGTGGCTGAAATCGGGGTCGGGTTCGTCCTTCAGCGTGCCGCGCTCCGCCGCCTTGATGTACATCTCCAACCCCCGCAACTGCGCAGCGATTTCGCTGCCTGCTTGCGAAAAGTTGCTGATGTGAACCCGCACGAAATAGACTAGGATGGCCGAGGCGACGAAGCTGAGGTGGACGGGCAAATAGAAGGGATGCTGACCCAGCGGAATCCAGTTAACCGCGGCATAGAGGAGCCCCCCGCTCGACAGCGTGTAGATCACCGTTCCCGTACTCAGCAGGTTCTGGCCTGCACGCAAAACCACCAGTCCCAGCAGCATCGAAAGCCCGCTGAGGGGCCACAGGAGGAGAACCACGTAATTCTGAGTCAGGGAAACTCCCACAAACCAGATCGCGTTGATCGCTAGCAGCGTCAACACCAGCCAAGGCCAGTTGGTCCGGTAGGTGTCGCGATATTCGTCACGAAGCCGTTTGGTCAGGTTTTCCCCGGCTTTACGAAGCCGCTTTGCTTTGCTGTCGCTGCGCTTTTTGAGGCTGAAGGATTTACCAGTGATCCCCAGATTCAGGTCATTGAGGATGCCGATTTCTGCTGGGGTAAGGTTGGACTCCTTGGCGCTGATCCGTTCGATATTCCGGTCTTCGAGCCGTATACAGCCTTTGACTGCCAGACTGACCAGACCGGTGACCAGCAGCTTTGTCGGGTTGGTGTTGCCCAGCCGGTTGATATAGCGCGAGGCGGCGGGGCCGATGAAACTGGGTGGAAAGAACTGGGGTGCCACCACGGGCAGGACCGACTTCTGCCGTCCAACGCGCACCCAAAGCGCCAGCGCTGCCACCCACAGCAGGACAAAGGCCAGCAGCAAACAAAGTGTCTGCAACAGCATGCTTTCGGCCTCGGCGATCAAGAGCGCCCGATCGGCTGCCCGCTCGGCGGCAAGCTGTTCCTGTCGCTGGCGTTCAGCCTCAAGAGCCGCTTCGCGCTCGCGTTCCAGCTGCTCGAAATAGGCTTCATTGAGCACTGGATAATCCTCCCCGGGGCTGACCAGTGAAGGGTCAAAGCGCAACACGTAGGTAACGCCTTCGCGGGCGTTGAGCGGGGCGCCGCTGAGAACCACTTGGCCATCTGTCCGGGTAATCCGGTCTAGCTTGGCGGCGGTTTCGCTGCCATAGGGGCCTGTGAAGACCTTGTCATCAAGGACTGAAGCAGCGGCCGGGTAGCTGACAGTGACTTCCCACGAACGGATCGCGAAATCCCATTGATGGCCGATCACGTTCCAGTCGAAGTTGTCAGCTTCTTCAAACTGGTAAATCGCCTTGGGCATCCGATAGCGCAGAGTGTAAGTATAAAACCGGTTTTTCGGCAAAAACCTGTCGCTGTGACCGAAATATGCCGTGTAGGCGTTGCTGTTGATTTCTTCCTTCCCAATGTTTTCCGGTAAACCGTCCCGTTCCACGCTCAAGTCCAAAACCGGCAAGTAGGTCCGGTGATAGACCATACGCTTGTTGTTGGGAAAAGCGCGGTAGATGCCGCGTTTGATGGCGTCGCGCTTGGCGTAGACGCGGATCGTTTCCTCAACCAAAACCGAGCCGTCGTCCCGAATGTCGAAATGAGCGCGGAAGCTGTCGATATATTCGCCGCTGTAACCTTCCGCCGGTTGCTGTTGCGGTTGCTGCTGGGCAAAGGCCGTGTTGCCGAACAGCACAAGGAGGCTAAAGAAGAGCGCGCGGTAAAGTTGGCTTAGAGCGACTGATTGCCTCAAGAAGCCTCTGCAAACCGTCGTCATGAAAAGTCCACCTTGGGCGCTTGCCGCTCCGCGTCGCTCTCCAGTTCAAAGAAGGTCGCTGGATTGAAGCCCATTGATTGCGCGATGAGGACTGAAGGAAAGGTCTCGCAGGCGATGTTAAAGTCGCGCACTGAACCATTGTAATAGCGCCGGGCCTTCTGGATGTGGTCTTCAATGTCGCTCAGCTCGGTCTGGAGCTGCAGAAAATTGGTGTCGGCTTTGAGTTCAGGATAACCTTCCGCCACCGCAAAGATGTTCGCCAGAGCGCCGCTGACCTGCGCTTCTGCTGCGCCGCGTGCCGCTGGGTCGTCGCTGTGGATTGCGGTGCGCAGGTTCGTGACTTTTTCCAGCACGTCGGTTTCGTGGCTAGCGTACCCTTTGACGGTTGTGACGAGGTTCTCGACCAGATTGAACCGCCGGCGTAACTGCACTTCAATCCCGCTCCAGCCTTCACTGACCAAATTGCGCTTCGTGACCAGCCCGTTGTAAACCAGAATCGCGCCAACTAAAGCGATTGCAATAATACCAAGAATGATCACCAAAATAATCACGATCGCATTGACCATTACTTCAGTCCTTCCTTTGCATTTGCGACAGTAATTATCTGTAAATTGATGATCTATTTCAACCGATATTGGCGCCTGCGTGTTTAACTTGAATTCTGTCGATCACTGATGGGATGAGTTTGCCGCCATGCTACCGAAACAGACGACGGATCAAAGGAGCATTTTGGACAATTTGCGACAGCCCGTTTCGCATTCTCATCCGACAAACCGTAAGGCTTCACCCCACTATATATATACGAGCCAGCACCGTTTCTTTGTCTCAAGGTTTGATCATGAACAACTTGCCCTCTCACACCCTCAGCGACCTTGACCGCTACCTTTTCGATCTCAACGGCTTCATCGTTCTCAGGCAGGCGTTGTCGGAGGATGAAGTCGCGGACTGTAATGCCGTGCTCGACAGTATGCAGGACTGCCAGCCGGGTGAGTGGCGTGGGCGGGTGCACGGCCATAACTTTACCGGTAGCCACGAGGGGCTGAATCTGCAGCAGATTTACGAGGCGGGACCAGCGTTTGAGCGCTTGATTGATCATCCGGCCTGGATCAACAAGGTGATCCACTTCATCGGCACGGATGAGCCGAACTTTGATTGCAATCACGGCCCCATTTTCATCGACGAGAACTTCGCCAACATTCGCGAACAGGGTCAGGCGATTGGCCTGCACTCCGGCGGGGACAAGCGCGTGACGCGGTGCCAGTTTCGCTACCACGATGGCCGCTTCCATTGCGGGCAGGTCAACGTGCTCATGGCCTTCCGCGATATCGGACCCGGCGATGGGGCCACTATGTTGATCCCGGGTAGCCATAAATCCAACATCCCGCACCCTGAGTACGCCACAGCCGCGATGGCGGATCAGGCCACGTCGGTCGATGGCATCACCGGCGCTATCGAGGTTCACATGCAGGCGGGCGACGCGCTGGTTTTTGTCGACTCAATCATGCATGGATCAGCGGCACGCGTGAACGCCGGACAGCGACGGATTGCGGTTTACCGTTACGGGCCAAGCTGGGGCTTTTTTCGCCACCCCTATCGGCCCTCAGAAGCGCTGCTGAACCGGCTCACACCAACGCAGCAACAAATCATCATGCCTCACAAACCCGGACAGCTGCCCCCGGCGGTCTGAGCCCAGCAGTAGGGAGACCGGCAGGCAGGGGGGCAGGCCGGCAGGGTGGTCAGTCCTGAGCCTTGATCACACCCTCGCCACCGGCTTCCCGGCGTGTCAGCAGGGTATCGAGCCAGTCGGGGTTCATCTCAGGCACCGATGACAGCAGCAGCTCTGAATAGGCAGGGTGCGGCGGCGAGAGGATTTCGTTTTTCATCCCTTGTTCAACGACCTTACCCTGCCACATAACTACGATTTCATCAGAGATGGCGCGCACGGTCGCGATGTCGTGGGTGATGAACAAATAGGCGATGCCAAATTCGTTCTGCAAGCGTTGCAGCAGGTTCAGAATGCCTTCCTGCACGATTTGATCCAGTGCCGATGTCACCTCGTCGCAGATAATAATATCTGGCTCAGCGGCCAAAGCACGGGCGATGCAAATGCGCTGCTTCTGCCCGCCTGAGAGCTCGTCGGGCAGGCGGTCGTAAAAGCTGGCGTCGAGTTCGATCATTTCGAGCAGTTCGATCACCCGTCGCTCTTGCTCCTTGCCGCGCAGACCAAGGTAGAATTCCAGGGGTCGCCCGATGATCTGCCCAACTGTCTGTCGCGGGTTCATCGCCGTATCGGCCATCTGGTAAATCATCTGGATCCGGCGGAGTTGCTCCTTGGATCGGTTGGACAGCTTGGGGGGAAGTGCTTGGCCATCAAAAGTGACGCTGCCCTTTGACTGCGGCAGCAGTCCGGTGATGACCCGGGCCGCGGTTGACTTGCCGGAACCGGACTCGCCCACCACCGCCACAGTACGCCCGCGCGGCAGCTTGATTGAGACGTCGTGCAGCACCTTTGCCGTGCCGTACGCAGCATCGATATTTTCGATGGCCAGCAGGACATCGTCGCTGGCATGCCCTGGCTTTTCCAGCGAGCGAACCGACCACAGCGACTTGGTATAGTCCTGCTTGGGGTCGGATAGCATGGTTCGGGTGTCGGCCTGCTCGACTTCCTCGCCATAGCGCAGCACTTTGATCCGATCCGCCATTTGAGCCACGACGGCGAGATCATGGGTGATGTAGATCGCTGCTGTGTTGAACTGGCTGACAATGTTACGGATCGAGGCGAGGACTTCGACCTGCGTGGTCACATCGAGCGCCGTTGTCGGCTCATCGAAGATGATCAGATCGGGGAGTGAGGACATGGCCATGGCCGTCATTACCCGCTGCAACTGACCGCCCGATACCTGATGCGGGTAGCGCTGGCCGATGGTCTCAGGTTCAGGCAGGTTAAGCGCGTCAAACAGCTCGATGGCGTCCCGGCGCAGTTCGGCTTCGTTGCGATCACTCAGCCGCTTGGACGCGCGGATGGTTTGATCGATCAGCCGGTGCGCAGGGTTGAATGAAGCCGCGGCGGATTGGGCGACGTACGATATGCGCGTCCCCCAGATAGCCCGCTTTTCCCGCGTTTTGGCTTGGGCAAGGTCCTGCCCGTCGAACCAAACCTCGCCCTGGGTAATGCGACACCCGGGCTGGGTGTAACCCATGGCCGCTTTGCCCAGCGTTGACTTGCCCGCGCCGCTTTCCCCGATCAGGCCGAGCACCTCACCGCGATTAAGCTGCAGGTCTACGCCCTTGATAATCGGGTGCCAGCGTTCATCGGCAAAGCCTTCGATACAAATGTTCTTCATATCGAGCAGCAGGGGAGATGGGGTCTTGGTCGCCTCAGACATCGCGCAACCCACTTGTTTCGTGCAGGAACCAGTCAACGATGAAGTTCACTGCAATGGTTAACAGCGCAATACAACCCGCGGGCAAAAGAGGCTTGAGCGCGTAGTACAGAGCTTCCTGAAAGGGGAAGTAGGGAACGTAGGTAATCCAGCGTGCGTTCTCGCGCACCATCGAACCCCAGTCTGCCGTTGGCGGCTGTACGCCCATGCCCAAAAAGCTCAGCGCGGCAATGGTCAGGAACACAAAGATAAAGCGCAACCCAAACTCGGCGATCAGCGGCGGAAGAATGTTGGGCAGGATCTCACGAGTCATGATCCAGCCCATGTTCTCGCCCCGCAGGCGCGCCGCTTCGACGTAATCCATCACCGCAATATTCAGTGACACCGAGCGCGCCAGTCGGAAGACGCGGGTGGCGTCCAGCACGCCGATGATCAGGATCAGTCCGATGATCGAGGAGTCAAAAATCGCCAGCAGCATGAGCGCGAAAATCAGGCTGGGAATGGCCATCAGAACGTCAATCCCGCGGCTGAATACCTGGTCAATCCAGCCCCGATCAATCGCTGCCATCAGCCCCAGTCCACCGCCAATCAGGAACGACAGCATGGTCGTCCCCAGCGCGATCCCGACGGTGTTCCGTGCGCCGTAGAGCAGGCGGGTGAGCACGTCGCGGCCAATCTGGTCGGTGCCCAGCCAGTGCTCTTTACTCCAGACATCATCAGCCTTGGCGAAAATTTCCGCTTCCCCATAGGGCGCGATCCAAGGCGCGAAAACAGCGGCGATCCCGTAAATGGCAACAACAATCATGCCGAACCAGGCCGTGAGCGGGGCGCGGCTTAGCAGAATGCGCAGGCGGTCAAAGCGGCTGCGGCGCAGGCGCACGGCACCGGTTTCGTTGAGGGCAGACGGCGCTGCTTTTGGTTTGATCTCTGTCATCGTGGGTGCAGCAGTCTGGGGTTGGTGAAAATACCGATCAGGTCGGCAAGCAGGTTGAGCAGAATATAGGTCGCTGCAAAGATCAGCGCGCAGGCCTGAACCACAGGAATATCCCGGCTGCCGACTGAGTCGACCATCAGTTTACCAATCCCCTCGTAGGTAAACACCACCTCAACCACCACGACGCCAACCACCAGGTAAGCGAGGTTAAAGGCGATCACGGTGGCAATTGGCGCCCAGGCATTGGGCAGGGCATGGCGAAAGATGATTTCCGTCTGACTGGCTCCGGACAGCCGCGCCATCTCGATGTAAGGGCTGGCCAACAGGTTGATGATCGCCGCACGGGTCATGCGCATCATGTGCGCCACGATCACCAGTGTCAGCGTAATGGTCGGCAGCGCAACCAGCCGCAAGCGCTCGAACAGGCCCATATCCGGCTTGACGTTGGCGATGGTTGGCAACAGGCCGCCAAAGCCGATGATCAGGATGTAAGCAAGAAAGAACTCAGGCGCTGAAATCGTTGTGAGCGTCAGGCCGTTCGCGCTGCGGTCAAAGATCGAGTTGCGAAACAGCGCTGTCAGCAGCCCGAGGATGAGCGCCAGCGGCACTGCGATCACTGCGGTCACCAGTGCAAGGAACACGGTATTACGAAGCTTGGGTGCCATGATTTCCAGCACGGGGCGAGAGAGATCAAAGCCCGATGAGTTTCGACCGGAAAATGAACTCCCAAAATCGCCGCGCATCACGCCGACGATCCAGTCAAAGTAACGCTGTATCAGTGGTTTATCCAAACCAAGGCCGGCGCGAAACGCGGCCAGCGTGTCCTCGGTAGCGGATTGCCCCAGAACAGCCTGAGCAAAATCGCCGGGCAGCAGGGATATCGCGCTAAAGATCAGCAACGACACAATAAACAGCGTCACGAATCCCAGCAGGAGCCGCTTTCCGATGACTTCAAAAAGCCTTAACAATCCAGAGGTCTCCCTTTTGGCGGAGAGAAATGAAACCGGGGTTCAGATGCGGGTTTGCGGGTACAGGTATACGGGCCTCCGAAGAGGCCCATATGGTTCTGCGTCCCCGTAGCGCGAACGCTTTGGGTTCTTAAGCGAACCACCAGCGCTCGCCCATGCGTGCGCCGTCGTTCTCCCAGTTACCACCAATGGTTTCTTCATGCCCCAACGCTGTGGAGGAGGCGTGAATGTTGTTGGTGAAGATCGGAACAATCGCACCACCATCGTCAGCAATAATCTGCTGAGCTTCGTAGTACATGGCCCGGCGCTGGGTATCGTCGAGCTCAGAACGCGCCGCCACGACAACTTCGTTGAAGCGGTCAGCCGCTGCGCCGCTGGTCCAGGCGGTTTCGTTCCATTCTGTGTCTGCGGTGTAAGCCGCAGAGAACATCCAGTCTTCAGTCGGACGACCGCTCCATGCAGAAACAGAGAAAGCCTTCTTGTTCCAGACGTTGGACCAGTAACCGTCTTCAGGCTCTTTGATCACCTTGATGTCGATGCCTGCCTGCGCTGCCGAAGCGGCGAACAGGTTGGCCATATCGGTCGAACCCGGGCCCGGCGTTTCCGAGGTGGAAAGCTCGATGGTGCCACTGTGGCCGGACTTCTTGTAGTGGAAGGCTGCCAGCTCTGGATCAAACTCGCGCTGTGGCAAGTCGGCGTTGTGGTAACGGTGCGCCGGTGAAATCGGGTGGTCGTTACCAAGCGTACCGTGACCCAGCAGCAGCTTGTCCATGATTTCCTGACGGTTGATCGACAGCTTGAGCGCCATGCGCAGGTCGTTGTTGCCGAATGGATCGGCATTGACCCGCATTGGGATCGTCGTGTGCGCAAAGCCTGCCGCTTCGACAACATCCAGATTTGGAATACGATCAATCAGCGGAATGTTCGACGGAGCCAGACCGTTCATGTGATCGATGTCACCATTGATCAGGGCTGTCTGACGCGCAACGTCATCGTTCAGGCCGATCATTTCAACTTCGTCGAAGTGCGCGCGGCCCTCTTTCCAGTAGTTCGGGTTGCGGGTTGCAAAGGTGCGAACGCCCGGCACGAACTCCTGCAGTACATAGCCGCCAGTGCCGAGGCCACTGGCCATATTCAAGCTGCCATCGGCTTCCGAAGGACGGATGACCAAATGGTAATCGGACAGCACGAAGGGGAAGTCAGCGTTTGCGCCGGCAAGCTCAAACACCACGTTGTTGTCGCCATCCTTGCGGATATCGGCGATACCACTGAGCAGGCCCTTGGCCGCTGAGGTGCTGTCTTCAGCCATATGGTAGGCAAAGTTGGCTTGAATATCCTCTGGTGTCAGCGATTTGCCGTTGTGGAATTCAACGCCTTTACGCAGGCGGAAAATCCAGGTCTTCGCATCGTCAGACTCAATGGATTCGGCCAGTTCCGGGATCAGCTGACCATCGGGGCCAACTTCTGTCAGACCGTTAGCACTCAGCCAGCCGGTCGCCATCATGAACGAGCTCAGCCACGTTGCCGGGTCGAGGGAATCGTTCGAATCTGCTGCTGAGTTACCCCAGCGCAGGCGACCGCCCTTCTTTGGCGTTGCAGCCATGGCCGTTTGTGCCAAGCCAAGTGCGGTTGGCAGAGCAACCCCAGCCGCGAGCGCGCCCATGACGAACTTACGGCGGTCGATCAGGCCACGAGTGAGCAGCTTCGCTTGCTGCTGCAAATATTGTTGTTTTTTCACGGTTTCCTCCTTGTTTACCGTCGCCAGAAACGAGGCGCGCCTCCCAACGCGCATGAGATCGTTTCTGCCACTCTTCCCAGATGCCAGTCGGCGCCAGCAGCACTCCAAGCTGCGGGGCGGTTTTGGTCTGTCGGTGCTGAACCCAGCACAAGCGTCAACCAAAACGCATCACGGTGAGCAAATATAACATAAACGCATTCCTGCCATCTAAACAAGTGCATCCTAAAGCGAGCTGGGCAAAAGTTTTCGTTCCTTTGCGGATCGCACCTGAATCCTGTTGTCTGGCGCTGGAATTCGATGTTTCCTGCCTGCCGAAGAACACACTCTTGCGCACCAATCCCCGCGGAGCGGTCGGCAGAAATCAGGAGCCTGGCGCCATGATTAAGATACAGGAACCCCCTCGTGAAACGCCGGTGGTGCACCAGACCGATGTTCTCGTCGTTGGCTCCGGACCGGGCGGATTAGCCGCAGCTCTGGCCGCAGCTCGCGCAGGAGTCAGCGTTACCTTGCTGGAACGCTTTGGTTGCTTCGGAGGGAATATCACCGTCGTGGGTGTCGAGGGCTTTGCCTGGTACCGGCATGAGCAAACCGTCGAGGCGGGCGGGATCGGCTGGGAGTTCGAGGAACGGGCCAAGGCCGCCGGTGCGGCTGTGCCTGAGAGTCAGTCTCTGTCCTATGAGCTCGATTCCGAGGGGTTCAAGCTTGTTGCAGACAATCTGGTTCTGGAAGCCGGGATACATCCCATGCTGCACCGCCAATTCGTCGCACCCATCATGGAAGGGCGCACCATCACCGGCGTGATTGTTGAAAGCAAAGCGGGGCGCGAAGCGATTTTGGCGCGACGGGTGATCGACGCCACCGGAGACGCAGACGTTGCCTTGCGCGCCGGCGCGCCGATGAAATCCACGCCTCGCGAAGAGCTGCAGGCCGCATCGGTGATGTTTCACTTGGCCGGGGTGGACAAGCAGAAATTTATGGAGGGCGTTCGCGAAAACCCATCGACCTACGGCAGCTGGTCGAGCGGTGAATGGCAAATCGAGACCTCAGGGAAAGAAGACGAGATGTTTTCACCCTACCTCGGCAAGCCCTTTGAACGAGCGATCAAAGACGGCCTGATCCCCGCGCATTTGAACACCATCGCGGGGACATGGGGGGCTGTGCACGATAGCGGTGAGATGACCTACATGAACCTGATCCACCTTGCCGGGGTGGATGGTACGGACCCGGACAGCCTGACAACCTTTGAGATCGAAGGCCGCCGCCAGGCCATGTTGGCGATTGAGGCGCTCAAGCGGTACACGCCCGGCTGCGAAGACGCGCGCTTGCGTAACTTCGGTATGAGCATCGGCATCCGCGACACGCGCAAGATTGATGCTGTCTACAATATGACTGAGAACGATGTGCGCCACGAAGGCCGGTTTGAAGATAGCGTTGGCATCTATCCTGAATTCATCGACGGCTATGGCATTTTAATCCTGCCTACCACGGGGCGATACATGCACGTTCCCTTCCGCTCGATGGTACCCAAGGGCGTTGATAACCTGTTGGTTGCCGGCCGGTCCACCGGCGGAGACAAGGTCGCCCACGCTGCGACCCGCAACATGGCTTGCTGTGCCGTTTCCGGACAGGGGGCAGGGATCGCGGCTGCGTTATCGATCAAGCACAACTGGTCATTTGACCTGCCGGATATGGGTGCGATTCAACAAGAGTTATCCCGTCAAGACGTACGCTGGCAGTAGTCGCTGTTTCAGCGATCACAGCACCAGTTTTTGCCGCATAAACTGCCCATTATGCGCCGCTCTAACGGGATGCGAAATGATAATTTAGCATTCTTGAATAGTAGGTTCTTCTTATCTGCATCATGTTCAATGTATTAGAAATATTCATTTAGCAGCATATGCGTCAGAGCCCCATTTTTCAAAAAAAATGTCTCATTTTGGTATCTAATGTATCGATATTGACAACAAATATCTGCGTTTCCCAAATTATTTGTCATCAATGTATTGCCAACGCTTTGAATTCCTTCAGTTTCACTCGCGCATGTTTTTTGAAGGAGGTCCAGTGATGGAGAAAACAGGCTTAGATCCCAGCGATCCAGTTGGCGTATCTTTTTGGATTATTTCCGCTGCGATGCTTGCAGCAACCTACTTCTTCTTTGTCGAGCGTGACCGCGCGGTTGGCAAATGGAAGACGTCGCTCACCGTAGCAGCCATGGTAACGGGTATTGCAGCACTGCACTACTTCTACATGCGTGGCGTGTGGGTCGACACGCAGTCCAGCCCAACGGTGTTCCGTTACGTGGACTGGCTGCTAACGGTTCCGTTGCAAATTGTTGAGTTCTACCTGATTCTGACAGCTATTGCTGTTGTTGGTGCTTCGCTTTTCTGGCGCTTGCTCATCGCTTCGGTGGTGATGCTTTTGGCTGGCTTCGTCGGCGAGACAAACATCGACAACACAGCGCTGCTGTGGGGTGGCTTCATCATCGGCACCGCGGCTTGGGTGTACATCATCTACGAAATCTTCGCAGGTGAAGCGTCCAAGATTAACGCATCCCAAGGCACGAAAGCGTCCAAGACGGCCTTTAACGCTTTGCGTTGGATTGTGACCGTTGGTTGGGCGATTTACCCATTGGGCTACCTGCTGGGTTACGCCGGTATGCTTCAGGGTGACGGCACGTTGAACCTTGTGTACAACCTCGCCGACTTTGTGAACAAGATCGCCTTCGGTGTTGTCATCTGGGTAGCAGCGACTTCGGACGAAAGCCGCGCCGCTTAAGGCTGGGCTATCTTCCCCATCGGTAAAGCCCGGTCGCATCGCGCGGCCGGGCTTTTCTTTTGCCAAAAACACCGTCATGACCACGATACAGCGCCATGGGCAGAGTGTGGTGTATCAAGGGGAAAGAATGACTGCGAACGCATCCGAATTATTCGACGGCCACGACGCTTTGTTTCGCGACCTGCTGGTTCGATGTCAGCGCTATGGTGAATACGGCATGGGCCAGTCGACACTGGCCGCTGCCGGTACTGCTGCTAGTGCCGCTGCGAGGCAGATTCAGGCCGTAGATACTTCGGCCCAGTGGTTAGCCCACGTAGCAGGACAACTGACCGACGAAGCGGCGGCGCGGGTGCGGCTGGTGCACGTGGATCTTGGCCCGGTGGGGTCTTGGGGGTTTCCCAAGTCCTACGCGCATCGGGACCGGTTTTCTGCCTACTTCGATGCCCCTTGGCAGGGGGCGTTTGATCCGGACCTGGTCCTGATCGATGGCCGCTTTCGTGTGGCGTGCTTTCTGACAAGCCTGCTGCGGGCGAAGCCTGGCACGCTCATCCTGTTCGATGATTACACCGAGCGCGCCTATTACCACATCGTTGAGACCTTCCTGACGCCCGAACAGCGCACGACGCGCCAGGCGCTATTCCGGGTGCCGGAGGCGGTGGACAGGGATGGGGTTTCGGGCCTGCTGGAGCGCTTTGCCTACGTTATGGATTGAGCGTGGTGGGGTAATGGGCAGGTAGACAGATAGAAGGCGAGCGCCTTTAGTTGTCCTTGCTCGCGACCAGTCCCAGTTCGTCCCGAGCCGTGACTAAGCGCGCATCATCGGGGCGCAGGCCGAGTGTCGCATGCGTTTCCGCGTCAAAGCGATCACGCGCCCGGACCTTGTCAAAGGCCGTCCCCAGCAGCCAGTCAATCCATCCCATGCCGGCGCTGACGTGAAAGGTCGCGTGATGATCCTGAAAGTGGTGCGCCAGATGGGTTCGTGTGATCCATCGGCCAAAGGCGCCTTTGCGCACCCGCAGATGGGCCAGCGTGTGACAGTACTCGTAGAAGAGATAAGCGCTAATCCCACCAACAAAGGTCGCACTGCCACCAATCACCGCCGCGTCAACCAGCCCGACCAGCGGCCAGAACGCCAGCGTGTGCAAGCCCGCCACCAGCGCTGCAACGCGCACCCCGTACCAAGGCGCGTCCCCGGTAAAGAACGCCGGGTCAGAGGGGAACTCGTGGTGGACGATATGGGTGCGATAGAGCTTGGAGAAGGCGCTTTGGTCCGTCGGAGGCGTCCCGTGGTAGGCGAAACGGTGGAGAATGTACTCGAACATAAACTGCAGCAAGCACCCCCACGCGATGGCCAGCAACAGCCAGGGGCTGAAGTTGAGCACCAATCCCAGCCACCCGATCACGTAGAACGGCATCAGGTATTGAAGGTTCCGCATCTTTACCAGATGCCCCAGCACAACGGTCATCGTATACCTCCCACAAAGGTTGCGTTAACTATCGCGCAAATGGCAAACATCGGGAAGAGACTTATCGCCCGTCGTAGGTGAGTCTTCCGTCGCATAGGGTCGCAATGGCTTGCGTTTGCTCTATCCCATCTCGGTCCAGCGCTTCGAGGTTCGATGACAGGACAGCCAGATCAGCGAGCATGCCGGGCTTAAGCTGTCCTTTCTGGTCTTCAGCAAATTCAGTGTAAGCGGCAACGGTTGTGTAGGATTCAAGCGTTTCAGCAAGTGTCTGCTGTTGATCAAGCCAGCGTTCGTCTGGCTGACCCACGTACAGTGCAGCGGCGACCGAGAGCATGGGTTCCAGCGGCACAATCGGCCAGTCGGTGCCAAAGGCCAGCGATACGCCGGCCGTGCGCAAGGTGCGCCAGGCAAAGGCGTTGCGCACTTGGTGGTCGTGGTAAATGACCCCTTTGGGCATGGGCGGGAACAGGCCTGCTGCCGGGGAATGGAGCGGTTGCATCGAGGCAATGACTCCCAGATCAGCAAACCGCGGGATGTCTGCATCGGTCACGGTTTCAACGTGCTCGATCCGATGGCGGCTGTCGCGACGACCATTGGCCTTCTGAGCGGCTTCATAAGCATCCAAGGTGCGCCGAACCGCACCATCACCGCAGCAATGAACGCTGATTTGCAGGCCGAGACTGTCGGCTTTGATGACCGCTTCGTTGAATGCTTCAGCCGTGAAGACCTCGACGCCCCGTGTGTCGGGGCGGTCGGGGTAAGGCTCGACCATCAAGGCCGTGTAGCTGTCCATCACCCCATCCATAAACATCTTCACCCGGCCGGAATACAGCATCGACGAGGTATAGGTTTCGCGCATGTATAGGGCTTCATCGAGCTTGGACAACGGGTGGGTGTTGCGCAGGTGGCAGGGGACCTGCACACGGCATAACAAATCACCCTCCTGCTCCAACTCAGCAAGCAAGGCCATCTGGTACAGGTTGCCGTCCATATTGTGCACACTGGTGACCCCCAACCGGGCGCAGTGTTGCAGTCCCAGACGCAGCGCGGCTTTGTCCCGTTCGCGTTCTTCGGGCGTGGCCGGGGGGATAGGGTCGTCGCCGGTGATGTAGCCGAGGAAATCGCGCCCGCCTAATTCCGTGAAGCGAACCACGTGGGCAAAGGCGCTGGTTTCCAGCAGCGCGCCGGTCGCTTTACCATCAGCCCCCATGACGATCTCACCATCGGGACCGGTTGGTCCGCCGTACAGGATGCCCGCCATTTCCAGAGCCTTTGTATTGGCCCAGACCGTATGGTGATCGGCCGCCATTATGGCAAAAGGCCGATCCGGCATCACCCGGTCCAGCGCGTGCCGGTCGAGCGTCTTGTCTGGCCCGAGCATGGTATAATTTCCGCATACGGCATAGAGCAGCGCGTCATCGGGCTTGCGCAGGCTTTCAGCCCGCACAGCGGCAGTCAGGGCGGCTTCGCCGGTGGTGTGAGCGAGGTTGAGGCAGTCCAACTCACCCGATCCACCGAACAAGTGCACATGGCTATCGATAAAGCCAGGGACGACGGTACCTCCGCCTGCGTCGATGATCTGTGTCTGCCCATCCTTGAGCGTGGTGAGTTCATCGTCACCCACCGCCATGATGTGGCGGCCTTTGACCGCGATGACAGAAGCATGGGGGCGGGCGGGGTCCATGGTCAACGCGCGGGCGTTGATGATCATGATATCGGCGCTTTCCGACATGGTTCAGCGTGCTCCTCTTCCAAGGTTATCCCACGGGGATAGCGGCGTCTGGTTGGGACCCGGAAGCAATCAAGGCTTTCCAAATGCCGCTGATTGCTTTCAACATGACCTCAGACGTCTTTGTTGCCAACCGGGAAGATTCAATGAAACAGGACTACCTTAAACACGATGCAACCGGACTGGCTGGTTTAGTAGCGCGCGGCGAAGTCTCGCCATCGGAATTGCTCGATACCGCCCTGGAACTGAGTGCAGCGATCAACCCATCCCTGAATGCCATTGTGGTCGACGGCACTGAGGCCGCGCGCCGAAACATTGCGCAAGGCTTGCCCGAGGGACCGTTTCGGGGGGTGCCTTTCCTGATCAAGGATCTGGGTATGGCGGCCGTTGATTTTCCAAGCAACAATGGCTCCAAACTCACCGTGAATACGCAATGGCCGCAGGACTCATCGATGTTTGCCCGGGTCCGGGAAACGGGCGTCGTTACCTTTGGCCGGACAGCTTCGCCAGAATTTGGCATCGGTCCAGCGACTGAAGGCCAACTCAACGGCGCGCCCACGCGAAACCCGTGGAACCTCGATCATACCCCCGGCGGTTCTTCGGGCGGTTCAGGGGCTGCGGTGGCAGCAGGGATTGTTCCGGCGGCCCATGGTTCGGATGGCGCTGGATCGGTGCGGATACCGGCTTCGTCCTGTGGGCTGTTCGGGCTCAAACCGACCCGCGCCCGCCTGCCTTCGGGCCCCTTTGCCGGCGAAGGCTGGGCTGGGATGGCCATCGATGGGTTTATCACCCGCTCCTTGCGTGACAGCGCTTCCTTTTTGGACGCCTGCAAGGGGCCGGATCTGGGCGCTCCCTACGATGCGCCTGCGATGGCGGGCACGTTTGCGCAGGCGATCCAGCGGGAGTGCAAGCCGCTGCGGGTGCGCTACTGCACAACCACGCTGGCGGGGGAGAGCATTCACGAGGAGGCTGTTCAAGCAGTTCTGAAGACGGCGCGCCTTCTGGAAAGTCTGGGTCACGAGGTGGAAGAGTTCGTCGTTCCCGCCCAGCTGCGGGTCAATGATATGATGCACGCCTGGACCAAGATCGTCGCTTGCGGTACGGCCCTGTCGGTCACAAAAGCGCTCCAAGGCGCGTCGCTGAAGCGTGGGGACGTGGATGGCGTGACCTGGGGCGCCGTGGAATTTGCCC
Organism: Rhodospirillaceae bacterium; assembly: GCA_002700865.1. GTDB lineage: Bacteria > Pseudomonadota > Alphaproteobacteria > UBA7985 > UBA7985 > UBA7985. The sequence goes on along the minus strand of PAFB01000084.1, from coordinate 4,767 downwards.
GCGATGTTTCGGGGGAGGCTTATCTGGACGCGGTGGGCGAAGTCCATGCCTTTGGCCGCCGGATGGCGGGGCTGCTGACAGAATTCGATGTGTTGCTGACCGCGACGCTGGCCTCGCCGCCGGTCAAAGTTGGCGCGTTGAAGCCGGTCAATGAAGACTTTTGGGACTACCGCAACGGTCCGGGTGGGGTGTTTGAGTATTCGCCGTTCTGCGTGGTCTACAACGCCAGCGGTCAACCAGCGGTTTCCCTGCCTTTGCACTGGTCAGCGGACAATCTGCCCGTCGGCGTGCAACTGGGTATGCCCTTTGGCGCCGATGAAGCACTGATGACCCTGTGCGCACAGATCGAGCAGGCCGCCCCTTGGTATACCAAACAGCAAGAAATCATCGGCGCGCTGTTCCCGGCGGAATAGCGCGCTTTCCCCTCATGCGGCCGTGGGTCACAGATTACCCGCCGCGGTTCGGAAGGCACCGGAGTAAGCGCTATCGGACGAATGACGCCCCTTGAAATCGCTATGGCGCTGACGGTTCCGCTGGTGTGGGGAATGGGGCTGGTGCTGGCCAAAAGTGCGATTGAACAGTTCCCGCCAATTCTGTTGATGGGTTTTCGCTTTACGCTGACAGCACTGCTGCTGGTTTGGTTCGTACCCATACCGCGCAAGAACCTCGTCTGGCTGTTTTTCACCGCCATTGTCGCCAGCGCTATCCAGTACAGTCTGACTTTCACCGGGCTCAAGGGCATGGACGCGGGTGTCGCCGCGCTGATTGTGCAGCTGGAAGTGCCGTTTCTGGTGATCCTTGGGGCGGTTCTCCTAGGAGAGCGACCTGAAGCGCGTCAATGGGTTGGGATTGTTGTTGCCTTTGCCGGAGTGGCCCTGATCGCCAACCCTTCGACCTTCAACGGGAGCCTTGTTGCCGTGGCGCTGGTGGTTGGCGGGGCCCTAAGTTGGGCTTTGGGTCAAATTATGATCCGGCGAATGAAGGATATCTCTGGGCTGACCGTCACTGCCTGGACAGCCGTTTTCGCCGCACCGCAGCTGTTTGTCATGTCCGCTTTGTTTGAACGGGGACAGGTCGAGGCCGTGCAGAACGCTGAGCCGATTGTATGGTTGGCCGTGGCCTATCTGGGCATCGTGATGACAGCCTTAGGCTACTTTCTCTGGAATACCCTGATTCGGCGTCATGACGTCGGCAGAGTAGCGCCGTTTCTGCTGCTGCTGCCGCTTTACGCTTCCCTTGGCGGGGTGCTGTTCCTGGACGAGCGTCCGACCCTCAGCAGCCTGGTCGGAGGTGTGATTATCCTTGCTGGCGTGGGCATCATCACGATTCAGAAGCGGGGGCGCTCGAAGCCAGCAGTCTGAGGGGGCTGTTCTGGACCTGTCAGGGCTTAGTGGGGCTTTGCTGGGCTGGATCGGGCCGGGTAAAGGCCAGAATCACGAACACCAGCGCCGCTCCCAGCGCCACCAGCATAAACCCATGCGGCGACCAAAGCCCTAAGCCAGCCCCCGAAGCCGGTGGCCCAACAACATTGGCGGCGGTGTAGACAAACACCACGGCACCATTGGCCGCCGCCAGCGCTGACCCGGTCAGCCGATGCCCCAGATCCGCCAGCGCCAGAGAATACAGTGCCCACACCGCGCCGCCGTAGACAAACAGCAGTGGCACCAGCAGCACCAGATTAACGCCCACACCAATGATCAGCACAGGACCAATCAGCGACACCAGGCCGCAAATCCTCATGGTCTGGCGCAGTCCGATCCGGTCCGCCAACATGCCGATGGGGAACTGCAGGATCACGTTGCCGATCATCATACAGGACACAAGCACCATCGCGAGCACCAGCGATAAGCCTTGGCTCGTGCTCCAAATCGGTAAAAAGGTTGCAAAGGCCATATCTGCAATCGCCGCAAGAATGACGGCGCAGAAGACTACGGGCATGGTAAACACGACCGACAGGAACGGCGGTGCCTTTTCACGGGGGAAGCGTGGCGCAAACCGCAAGACGGGGAGCAGTGGCAGGATCGACAACAGCGACAGCAGGGTAAAGGCAGCGATGGCCATGTCGAGCCGGTTTTCAAACAGGGTCAACATCAGAGGTCCCAGCGCGAAGCCACCGGCGATCGCGGCGCCATAGATAGCCGTGGTGCGTGCACGCCATTTCGGCTTTGTCGCCAGATTGATCCAAGTCTCCCCCAATACCCACGGCACGGCGGTCGCAAGTCCGCTGATCAGGCGCAGGAAAATCCACCATCCGCTTGAATCCGTGAAAGGCAGCAGAGCAAGGCCGGGCAGGGACAGGGCGCTGAAAACCACCATGGCCGTCCCCAGACCGAAACCAAGCCCGATCCTGGACACCAGCGGCGCAACCAGCATGATCCCGAGAGGTTGCGCAGCGACAATAATGCCGATGATCACTTCGTTGGTGCCAAACCCGTCTTGCTTCAAGGAAATCCAAGGCACGATACCGCCCAGCGACACTCCCACCATAAATACGCTGATGCACAGCGCAGTAATGATCACCCGGCGCTGGCCGTCGGTGAGTGCGGCATTCTCGGAATTGTTGACGGTGGTCTCAGCCATGAACGTTCATGGCTTTCATGATGGTGCTGCGGTCAATTTCGCCAACCACGGCGCCGGCCTCGTCCACCACGGCAAAGGGCGTGTCAGATTCAGCGGCTTGGGCGATGATTGTGTCGATCTTGGCTGAGGCTTTAACGGGGTTGGACGTATCGAGGTTTGCGCTGGGTTCGCGCATGACTTTACCGACCGAAAGCACTTTGTAGCGCGGTACGTCCTCAGTGAAGTCCCGGACATAGTCGTCAACTGGATTTGCGACGATCTCTTCGGGCGTGCCAATCTGGACGATCACGCCGTCTTTCATGATCGCGATGTGGTCACCCATTTTGATCGCTTCAAGGAAGTCGTGGGTGATGAACACCAGCGTCTTTTGCAGCGTGGCTTGCAGGCCCAGCAACTCGTCCTGCATTTCACGCCGGATCAACGGATCAAGCGCTGAGAACGGCTCGTCAAAGAACAGAATTTCTGGATCCATGGCCATAGCACGGGCCAGACCGACGCGCTGTTGCATACCCCCTGACAATTCACGCGGGAAGCGTTCACCCCAGCCACTCAGACCGACCAATTCGAGGATTTCGTTGGCCTTTCGCGTCCGTTCCAGCTTCCCCATGCCGCGGACTTCGAGGCCGTAGGCAATGTTTTCGATAACGCTGCGGTGGGGGAACAGGCCAAAGTGCTGGAATACCATGGCAACCTTGGATCGGCGCAGATTGCGCAGGTCGCGCTGGCTAAGGTCGCCAACAGCGTGCCCATCGATGGTGATGTCTCCGCCTGTTGGTTCGATCAGCCGCGTCAGGGTGCGCAGCAAGGTCGATTTTCCCGAGCCTGAAAGCCCCATGATTACAAAGCATTCACCCCGCTTCACTTCAAAGGTGACATCCTTGACAGCAACCACATGTCCGGTCTGGGCCTGCACCTCGTCGCGGGTTTGGCTTCGGTCATGGGTTTCCAGCACCTGCGCGGCGTTATTGCCAAAGATTTTCCAGACGCCTTTGGCGGTAATCATAGTTTCCAAGCGAAATTCTCCCCATTCGGGACACACGACAACGTCCGTAAACTGACACATGATAAAGCGAAATTGAACGCGGTCTATCGCTCGTTTTTTGTCGCATATCGCTACTTCCCTCTAGGCATTTGGCACGAAAGACGGTTTAGTATCAATGCATAGGTTCAGCCGTCCGCAATCTGTGGTCGGATCTTAGGAGGAGAGAAACTGTGAAAATGCTGAAAATTGTTGCGCTTGGCGCAACTCTGCTTGCGTCAACTCTATCGTTCAATACCGCGGCTCAGGCGCAGGGGCGTCTGACTGCAGCGGTCGCAGACTGGACGGGTGCAATCGTCACATGTCGCATTGTGACGACGATCCTTGAGCGCGAGTATGACTACAAGATCAAACACGTAGAGCTGCCTTCGGGTAACGCAACCATGGAGGCCATCGCCGGCGGCGATATCGACATGGGCTGTGAGTACTGGCCGTCTTACAACCCTTCCAAGGGTGAGTGGTTTGAAGAGTGGGGTGGCCCCGGCGTGATTAAGGTCGTTGGCCCTACCGGCGTTGTCGGTAAGTCCAGCTACTACGTGCCTCGCTATCTGGTCGAAGGCGACGATGCCCCTGCTAAGGATCTGAAGTCCTTCGCTGATCTGGCAAACTATGTTGACCTGTTCGCGACTGTCGAAACCGGTGGCAAAGGTCGCCTGATCGGCTGTCCGGCGCTGAACTGGGAGTGTGACGACCAAGGCCGCGCAGATGCATACGGTGTAGACTTCGAAGCCGTCGTTCTGGGTTCTGAAACCGCTCTTTGGGCCGAAATGCAGGGCGCGTACAAGCGTCAGGAGCCCTTTGTTGCTTACGCTTGGGAACCACACTGGATTCACGCCGAACTCGACTTGGTGGGCCTTGAACTCGACGCTTACGGCGACGGTTCTGACTGGCCGCGTTCGGGCTGGGCTGAAGATGTGACCATTCACTACGCCTCTGAGCGTGTGTTTGACGGCAAGCATGAAGCGGCGCTGGCCATGATCGGCAATTCGCGGATCACCAACGACGTGCAGGCGGGCCTGATCTACGCCATCGACGTTGAAGGCCGCGATCTCGAAGAGGTTGTTGACGAGTGGCTTGCCAACAATGAAGACACCTGGAGAGGTTGGATGCAGTAAAGCTGCGCCAAGACTTTTGTCTACAGGTCAAAT
>PAFB01000083.1 GCA_002700865.1 Rhodospirillaceae bacterium | reverse complement strand
TCAGTCGGTGAACCCGAATACAAGAGGTATCTGCCGCATGCAGAGCAACTGGACGGACCTGATCAAGCCGACGGCACTCGATATCACCCCTGGTGATGAACCGCTTCGGCAAGCAACGGTCGTCGCGGAACCGCTGGAACGTGGTTTCGGTCGCACGCTGGGTAACGCGCTTCGTCGTGTTCTCCTGTCGTCCCTGCGGGGTGCTGCAGTAACCGCCATCCAGATTGATGGTGTGCTGCACGAATTCTCCTCGATTGCAGGGGTGCGCGAAGACGTAACCGACATTATCCTGAACGTAAAATCGCTGGCACTTAAGCTGCATTCCGACGGCGCTAAGAAGTTCCGCCTGCGGGGGCAGGGGCCCGGTGGAATTACCGCTAGCATGATTGACGGCGGCGCTGATCTCGAAATCATGAACCCGGATCTGGTGATTTGTACGCTGGACGACGGCGCGGTTCTGTCGATGGAAATCACCGTCGACCACGGCAAGGGCTACCGCCCCGCTGCAACCAACCGTCCGGAAGACGCGCCGATTGGCCTGATCCCGGTGGATAGCCTGTTCTCGCCGATCAACACGATTTCCTATCAGGTGGAAAACACGCGTGTTGGTCAGCAGACCGACTACGACAAGCTCACCATGCAGGTTGATACCAACGGCGCGGTTAACCCTGAAGACGCGCTGGCCCTCGCTGCTCGCGTGTTGCAGGACCAGTTGCAGTTGTTCATCAACTTCGAAGAGCCAAGTCAGAACGTGGCTCAGCAGCCGGAAGAAAACGCTCTGCCGTTTAACCGTAACCTGCTGCGCAAGGTGGACGAGCTTGAACTGTCTGTACGTTCGGCGAACTGCCTGAAGAACGACAACATCGTTTACATCGGTGATCTGGTTCAGAAGACGGAAGCCGAAATGCTCCGTACCCCGAACTTCGGCCGTAAGTCTCTGAATGAGATCAAGGAAGTGCTTCTGCAGATGGGTCTGCACCTGGGCATGGAAATTCCGAACTGGCCGCCAGAGAACATCGAAGACCTGGCAAAGCGTCTCGAAGAGCCGTTCTAAGCCAGCGCACACAAGTCATGGGGGCGTCTGCGCCCCCGTTTCGCGGCAACAACTGCCGAGGGACAGAACGCAGGCCACTAAACTGAAAAACCAAGAGGTCTCGACCCCGAGGCACTCAGGCGGCGCACAAGCGCTAACAACAGATACACAGGAGTTGTACCATGCGGCATCGCATGTCTGGGCGTAAGCTCAACCGTACCAGCACCCACCGCAAGGCGATGTTCGCCAACATGGCCGTGGCCCTGCTGAAGCACGAACAAATCAAAACCACGCTGCCAAAGGCTAAAGACCTGCGGCGCTACGTCGATCGGCTGATCACGCTGGGCAAAAAGGGCACGCTCGCAGCGCGCCGTCAGGCCCTGTCACAACTGCACAACGATAACACCATCGTTCAAAAGCTGTTTGACGATCTCGCAAGCCGTTACGAAAACCGCGATGGTGGCTACACCCGCGTTCTCAAGGGCGGCTTTCGCTACGGTGATATGGCACCTATGGCGTTCATCGAGCTGGTTGACCGCGACCCTGACGCCAAAGGCCAGGACAGTGGGCCAACCATGTACGAAGACGATGACGACTTCGACGACGACGACGAGTAAATTCCAGCGCGTTGGCTGAATGCACAAAAGGGCGGGCTCTCCGCCCTTTTTTTTTGCTTAAAGCCGCTGTGCTTGTTTTCTACGAACCAGAAAGTTCTCTTTTTCCGGAGCCAGACCATGCCTCTTTCTCTTGACCATGCTCAAACCATCATTGCCGCCGCTTTCAAAAAGGGTGGTGACATGGGGTTCAAGCCGCTTTCTGTTGCTGTGCTTGATGCTGGCGGCCACGTTATCGCCTTTGCCCGCCAGGATGGTTCGTCAAACCTCCGCTTCAAGATTGCTGAAGGCAAAGCGGCGGGCGCTATTGCTCTCGGCATGGGCTCCCGCGCTATCTTTGAACGGGCGCAGCAGCAGCCTTACTTCGTTGGGGCTCTCAATGGGCTTATGGATGGCTCGATGGTGCCGGTTCCGGGTGGCGTTCTGATTATGGAAGATGGCGCGTTGATCGGCGGAGTTGGCGTGACGGGTGATACCTCCGACAATGATGAAATCGCAGCGATCGCAGGGGTTGAGGCGGCCGGTTTTGCTGCCAATGCGGGCTAGGAATGAGGGTTATTGGCGGCGCTTTGGCTGTGATTGTGGCTTGTGGTTTTGCCGTCGGCTACGCCTTCTGGCCCGCGCCACCGGCCCGTGGCCCCATGCAAATCGGCGGTGACTTTGCCCTGATCCATGAGAGCGGGGATTGGCTGGATACCGCTCAAGCCTTCGCTGGCCGCCCCCTGCTGCTTTATTTCGGATACACCTATTGCCCGGATGTCTGTCCAACGACCCTCTTGGATATGGTGACGGCCAGCGAAGCCACGAATGCGGACGAAGCGTTGATCTTTGTCAGCGTGGACCCGGCGCGGGACACTGCGGCTGAGTTGAAGGCCTATACCGATATGTTTTCCCCTGACCTCCACGGATTTACCGGCTCTGCTGCGCAAATCGAGGCTGTAAAGGCAGATTGGGCGATCTACTCTGCGCGTCACGATACGGATGAATTCAGCGACTATCTGCTCGATCACACCACGCTCGTGTTTCTAACCGATGAGGAGCATCAGGTGGTCGAGGTGTTCAGGAACGGCACGTCGCCCACGGCCATTGCAACCTCGATAAATGCTCGCTTTTGAAGACGGCTAACGCGCCTTGGCCCACGCGCTTAGTCGCCGCGACACATCCATCCCCGACTGCCACGCAGACTGGATACCGTAGAATTTTGATACAGGCGGATTGAGCCAATCACCGGCAAGAGCCAAGGCCGTTTCAGGGTCAAATAAGCCGGGTTCACCCGATGACGGCACCGCGGCTTCGGTTGGTTCCGCGTTTGCGTAGAGCCAGCGATGGGCGCTCGCGTCGATTTGTGGGGGGAGGGGTTCGTTCATCTCGTATTCAAATGCGGCCAGTAGGTCGCCGATGACGTCTTCGCGTGGATGGTTGATGAAGGTCTCGCTGATGTCCGCGCTCGCATGCAGCACCCAGCTTTCTGGCCGCTCTTCCCGCTGCGGCTTGCTGTTGTTGCGGGCGGCCCATTCCAAGGGCTCGCCATCCAGCACTAATCCGTCCAGCGCCGCCGCTAAGGGCCGCTGAAATGCGACCATGACAGTCCATACGGCACGCATGCGAACAGGCCGGTCAAAGGCCTCGCCCAGAAATCCACCGGCCAGACGTTCTGCCTGCGCCGGCGGGCACGTCAACAGAACAGCATCATAGGTTCCCAGTAGCCGCCCTTCGCCATCGACCAGACTCCACTGACCATCGGGCTGGGGTACAATTTCGGTGATTTCGACAGGCAAATAGACGTTGAGTCCCTGAGCAAGCTGCTTGGGCAGCGCACTCATGCCGGGCGCTCCGACAAAGGGAGTGATGCCAGCGGGTAAGCCTTGAAACCTTCCCTTCCAGCGCTGCGCCGCTGTGGCGATCATCCACTTGCGCAGCACACCGCGAAAATCACCATCGCTGGCACCAATGAGCTGTGCGCCGTGGTCAAAGGCAAGATCATCCCGACGCCGGGTTGCGCAGCGTCCACCAACGCCGCGTCCCTTGTCGTAGACGGTAACGGCAAGGCCAGCATTCTGGCACTGGCGGGCAGCGGTCAGGCCGGAAATGCCTGCGCCAATGACAGCCAGCGATGTGTTTTGGGTTGCAGCCATAGGTTCCCATCCACCAAAGCGCATCAAAACGTTTATTTTTCAGCGCTATAACAAAAGAAATTCACAAGTGACTCGAAATATTATACGATGAAGCTCGTATGAAAACCACAATTTGCGATCGAGCCTTTGATTCGTCGTGAAGGTGCAATTGTTTCACCGGTTTTCACAGGCACAAGTTCAGGCGGTCCTCGGCTTTTTCGAGAGGGCAACGCGATTTTTAAGACGGGAGTTTGGCCATGATTTCCTTTGGCCGGAATGTTGGCGCTGTGGTGCGTCATGGTTTGGCTGTTGGCGTGTTGCTGGCATTTGCAGCGTGTTCGCGGCAGGACGAGCCGAGTGAAAAAATCCGCGTAACTGAATTTGCCATGGCGCAGCGGGCTGCGAGTCTGGAAAAAGTGCGACCCTATGGTTTGTACCGTCAGGCAGGACCGGCGTGGGAAAGGCTGGAAATGACCCCGGAAGAGCTTGCCGCTCCCGGTCGTCGGTGCATTCGTCAGAACAACTATTGGTGCGTCAAAACCCCGCCGACGGAGCGCTGGCGGGGGCAGGTTGGTGAAGACAACTCTGGCCACGCTATCTTTGCTGATCCCGTCTACTCCGCCCGCGCATTTGCGCGCCTCATGCGGAACTACCGCTTCATGCATGAAATCATCACACCGCGACAGCTGGCCATGCGCTATGCGCCACCAAGCGATTGTATTGGGACGCTGAGCTATTGCCCGGTAACGGCGGGGACGACCATTCCCAAAGCGTGGACGCGCGGTTCCATGGACGGCAAAACTGTCGCCTACACGGAATCTCAGCCGGGAAGCGCCTTCTATCGCGCTCGAACCTCTGCTTGCGAAACCCCTGTTCTGTATTGTCCACGCGGTTTCAATGACAGTCTGACCTACGCTACGGCCTTGGCTAAGGCGGTTGGGGCTTATTCGATTGATCAGGATATTGGCCTGTTCGACACAGCGGGTCTGCTGCACTACACCCGCGCGCAGCGGCTTTATCAGGCGATGGCGCGCTACGAGATGGGGTCAGACTACGCTGTCGATCCGACCCTGATCCGTCGTGGAATGGTGATGGAGGCGCAGGACTATCTGACCGACAAGGGTCGCTTGCATTAACCGCAAGCGGCAGCGATCACGGCGTCTACGTCGGCCTCCAACGTGTTAAAGGCTGTGACCATTCGAACAGCGGTGGGCCCATCGTCGGGCCAGTCGTGGAAATAGGCGCCAGCGTCGAGCAGTTTGGCCTTCATCGCCGGGTCCATGGCCATAAACAGCTGGTTGCCCGACGGTTGGCGGCACAGTTCAATCCCATCAGCTGACGATAATCCCTCTGCCAGTTTTTGCGCCATGGCGTTCGCATGGCGGGCGTTATCGAGCCACAAGCCATCGCGCAAGTAAGCCGCAAGGGGCGCGGAAAGCGTGCGCATTTTGGAAAACAGTTGCCCGGCCCGCTTGCGTCGGAATTCCAGTTCCTCAACGACTGAGGGGTCAAAGCAAACAAGGATTTCGCCCGCCAGAGCCCCATTCTTGGTCGCGCCGAATACCAGCATATCAACACCCAGCCGCCAGGTCATATCAGCCGGTGAAACGTTCAGACCCACAATAGCGTTGCCAAAGCGTGCGCCGTCCATGTGAATCTTCAGACCGTGCTCCTGCGCGATAGCGGTGAGTTCGCTGAGTTCATCGAGCGTATAGGCGACGCCGTATTCATTCATCTGGGTCAGCGATAGCGCGGCGGGTTGCGGGTGGTGGATGACGCCTTTGCCGAAAATGGCCCCGCGCAGCGCCTCCGGATCAATCTTGCCGTTGTCCCCCGGCAGTGCAAGCAAGGCGGCACCGCCGGTGGCGGCTTGCACGGCATTGGCCTCATCGACGACAATGTGCGACGTTCGATGGCAATAGATCGCGCCCCAAGCCGGTGTCATGGTTGCCAGAGCCAGGGCATTGGCTCCGGACCCGGTCGCGACCAGAATGGTCTTGAGCGTGTCATGTTCAAAGATGCGTCGGCATTCCTGTTCGACTTGCGCGTTGAAGCGGTCTTCGCCGTAAGAGCCAAGCGTTTCATCATTAATGTCGGCGAGTGCCTGAAGCAGAGCAGGGTGAGCCCCTGCAACATTGTCGGAGGCGAAGTTCATGGTTAAGCCAAAGACCCAAAGTTTGAATGATAGGGAAATCTAACCCGTGGATGATCTTGACGATAGCGCCAAACTGACACTGTTGGTGGCGGAGGAAGAACAGGGCAAGCGCCTCGATCACCTGCTGGCCAAGCACTACCCGGACATCTCCCGCAGTCGTATCAAAGCGCTGATCGTTGATGGCAAGGTGATGATTGATGACAGCCCCGTCAAAGCGCCGGCGCATCGGGTCAAGACCGCAGGGTCTTCGGTCAGTATGCACGTACCCGCCGCGGTATCGGTCGACCTGTTGCCGCAGGATTTGCCGCTGGAAGTCCTGTTCGAGGATGAACACTTGATCATCGTCAATAAAGCCGCGGGGATGGTTGCGCATCCTGCGCCGGGCCATCCGGATGGCACGCTGGTTAACGCTTTGCTGCATCATTGCGGCGATGGCTTGCTGGGTATTGGTGGCGAGCGGCGGCCCGGCATCGTGCATCGGCTGGATAAGGACACCAGCGGCGTCATGGTGGCGGCCAAGCATCAGGCCGCGCACGAGGGCCTGTCGGCGCTGTTCGCCAAGCATGACCTTGAGCGCACCTATCAAGCCGTTCTCTGGGGCGCGCCCAGTCCGACAACCGGGGTGGTTGAAGGGGCGATTGGACGAGACCGGATGAACCGCAAGAAAATGGCTGTCGATCTCAAGCACGGCAAAGAAGCTGTGACGCACTATCAGGTTCTCAAGCATCTGGGTCTGGGTGCTTCGCTGGTGGCGTGCACGTTGGAGACCGGGCGGACTCATCAGATCAGGGTACATATGAGTGCCATTGGTCACTCCCTGATTGGCGATCCTGTCTATGGCCGAGCCTCTCCCGCCCGCAAGAGTCGCTTCAGTGAGGAGCAGCAAAAAGCCATCACAGGTTTCTCCCGACAAGCGCTGCATGCGGCAGTTCTCGGATTCGTACACCCGATGACAAATGACTTCGTGCGCTTTGAAAGCGAGCTTCCTGAAGACATGGAAAATCTGGTTGACGCATTAAGCCACTAATGTTCTAATTTTGTTCTAAACATTATGGACGGTAACGCGTCTGTGACGACGATTTAATGCATTTTAATCACAGTTTCGCATCTGCGTGCCTTGAAATCGCCTTCTGGAATGCTTTTCTTAACAACAACAAAACGCAGAACGCGATGAAAAACAAAGAGCCCGTGTCTGATTTGCAACAGCACACCAACTGTTGCGCGATTGAGCAGTCGGCGGAGCAACTATAGGAGATAGCACTATGGCGAACGTAGCATCGATCCCGAGTTTAAGTGGCGAAGGCAACCTGTCTCGTTACCTCGATGAAATCCGGAAGTTTCCGATGTTGTCCGCTGATGAAGAATTCATGCTGGCGAAGGCATGGGCTGAGCGCGAAGATACGCATGCCGCCCACAAGATGGTGACTTCACACCTCCGCCTCGTTGCAAAAATCGCCATGGGTTACCGTGGCTACGGTCTGCCGGTTTCGGAGCTGATCTCCGAAGGCAATGTCGGCATGATGCAGGCCGTGAAACGCTTTGACCCCGACAAGGGGTTCCGCCTGGCCACTTACGCCATGTGGTGGATCCGCGCGTCGATCCAGGAATACATCCTGCGATCATGGTCGCTGGTCAAAATGGGAACAACGGCAGCGCAGAAGAAGCTGTTCTTTAACCTGCGAAAGCTGAAAGGCCAGATGCAGGCAATTGAAGACGGGGACCTTTCCCCCGAGCACGTCAAGAAAATCGCGACCCATCTGGATGTACCAGAAGAAGAGGTCGTGAACATGAACCGCCGGATGGCGGGCGCGGATCACTCGTTGAACGCGCCGCTCCGGGTCGATAGCGAAGGTGAATGGCAGGATTGGCTTGTCGATGACGAGCAGACCTCGCAGGAAGCTTCGCTGGTGGAAAGCGATGAGTTTCAGAAGCGTCACGCACTGCTTGAGGAGGCAATGGCCGACCTCAATGATCGCGAGAAGCACATCATTACGGAGCGGCGTTTGGCTGAAGATCCAACGACGCTCGAAGACCTCGCCAAGGTCTACAATATCTCGCGTGAGCGAGTGCGGCAGATCGAAGTTCGCGCCTTCGAAAAACTGCAGCAGAAGATGGTCTCTATGGCCAAAGAGCAGCGGCTACCTATGGCCGTTGCTTAGACGATGACTACTAAGGATGGAGCCGCTTTCAGGGGCTTTTTCATTCTCTTCTCCAACCCCTCGCAGCTCGCACCCCAACTGAGCAGCGAAACTTGACCCCGCCGGATACCCATCTCCATCCGGCGGGGCTTTTTTTTGCCGAAAACAAAGCCCAAGTGTAAGGTCAACGATCAACGACTATACGCTTTGAGGAATGGGCAAATGCGGTATCTGCATACAATGGTTCGGGTTAAGGACATCGAAGAGAGCAAGCGCTTTTACTGTGATGGCCTGGGTTTGAAGGAAACCCGCCGCTATGAGAACGAAGGCGGTCGTTTCACTTTGGTCTTTCTGGCCCCTGAGGGGCAGGAAGAATGCCCCGTCGAGCTGACGTACAACTGGGATCCTGAAGATTATCAGGGTGGCCGCAATTTTGGCCATCTGGCCTATTCAACCGAAAATATTTACGATCTGTGCGCCCACTTGCAGGGCATGGGCTACACAATCCACCGCCCTCCTCGCGACGGCCGCATGGCCTTCATCAAGTCTCCTGACGGTATTTCTGTTGAGCTGCTGCAAGATGGCGACTCTTTGGAGCCGGCAGAGCCTTGGGCCAGCATGGAGAATACGGGCAGTTGGTAAGGGCGGCTCGGAACCGGTTGCATGCTGGAGGCACCACGGCGACGGGGAGCCCCACTTTGAAGAACTGGCTTGATTTGCTACTTTGCGTGAAGTCGACTGGCTTTGATCGCCCAAAACTTGCAGGATGGATGGCTTAGGTACGACCATGGGACGAGTGCTTTCCCTATTTGCTTTTGCGCTGCTGCTCCTACTGGTGCTGGCTGTTGCGGCCGTTCTGGCATTGCCTTTGGTTCCGGTGGACCGGTTCG
>PAFB01000082.1 GCA_002700865.1 Rhodospirillaceae bacterium | reverse complement strand
TTTGAAGGTCGGCGTCCAGCGCTGCTCGACAATCTGTTTCAGGGACTGCTCGGCCCGACGTTTCTGGTCTATGAGGTCGTTCATCGCATGGGTATGAAGCAGAAGCTCAAAGAGGGTGTGGACGCTGAATTGGCCCGGCTGACCCAGTCCTGATTGAGGCTTCTGCACTTCCATGATCCGTCGTCTACTCCCTTGGGCCATTATCGGCCTTCTCGCTGCCATCGCGTTCTTTGTCGGCAGCACGTTCTGGCGCGCTTCTCAACTGCCCGAAAACCTGACGGCGACCGCAACGGACTCGGTTGAGGCGCCAGTTGCGGCTGTCTGGCTGGTTTTGAACACACCAGGGGTGCTCAAGGAGCGTTTTGACGAGGTTGAATTTCAGGAAGTTGTCGAAGACGCGCAAGGTCTGTCCAGCTGGACCTCCCGGCACGAGGATCGCAACTACTTCACCCGCTACGTGCGCACACAGGCCGAGCAGCCTGGCGGTGGGCAAGCATGGGTCTACGCCTACACCATCACCCCGGAAGAGGTCCCGGTCCTGACCACGCGTGAGGTTCGCATGACCGACACCGGCAATGGCTTCACCGAAGTGCAGGTCACAGACAGTATGACGGTTACAGACCGTCAGATGCGAATGTGGATGGGTGTTTTGGGGATCGATAGTGGGGCGAAAAACGAGCTGAAAGCGATTATGGCTTTGGCCGATGCCGCCGAAGCTGCGCTCTAAGGCCCAACGGAACCCCCGATCACCAACAAAAAAGCCCCGGTGCGAGCCGAGGCTTTTTTGTGTGCAGGGCAAAGGCAGCTTAGACGATTTTCATTTCGACCAGCTTTTCAGCAATCTGCACGGCGTTGAGCGCTGCCCCTTTGCGCAGGTTGTCGGAAACACACCAGAAGGCCAAGCCGTTCTCCGTGGTGACGTCTTCGCGGATGCGCGAGACGTAAACGGCGTCTTCGCCTGCGGCTTCCTTTGGCGTGACGTAGCCTTCGTCCTGCCGGTGGTCGACAACGACACACCCTTCCTGCGCGGCAAAGGCTTCGCGGGCTTCTTCAGTGGTGATGGGATTATCGAATTCGACGTTGGCGGATACCGCGTGGGAAATGAATACAGGAACCCGAACGCAGGTCGCGGATAGCTTGATTTTCGGGTCGAGGATCTTCTTGGTCTCAACCGTCATTTTCCACTCTTCCTTGGTCGAACCGTCATCCATGAAGCTGTCAATGTGGGGAATGCAGTTGAAGGCGATTTCCTTGGTCAGTTGCTCCGGCATGACCGGTTCGTTGACATAAACGCCGCGCGTCTGCCGAAACAACTCGTCCATGGCTTCTTTGCCTGCGCCTGAAACCGACTGGTAGGTTGAACACACCACGCGGTTAATTTTCGCCCGATCGTGCAGGGGCTTGAGCGCGACCATCAGTTGGATGGTGGAGCAATTCGGGTTGGCGATGATGTTTTTGCGGTTGGCCTGTGCCGCCCAGGGGCCGAGCGCTTCGGCGTTCACCTCGGGCACGATCAGCGGGCAGTCCGGGTCCATACGGAAATGCGATGTGTTGTCGATGACGATACAGCCTGCCGCCGCAGCCTTTGGGGCATATTCAGCGGAAACCTTGCCGCCCGGCGAAAACAGGGCAATGTCGACACCGCTGAAATCGAAGGTCGCAAGGTCTTCGATCTTGAGGATTTTCTCTTCACCAAAGCTGACTTCTTGACCGGCAGAGCGGCTGGAAGCGACGGCATGGACCTTATCGACCGGGAACTGGCGCTCGTCGAGGATGGATAGGATCTCGCGACCCACGTTGCCGGACGCGCCGACAACTGCAACGGTATAACCCATGGTTTCTGTTATCCTCGATTAACCGGAAATTGACTTGGAAAGCTCGGCAAGCACTGCATCACCCATGCCAGTACAGCTGGTGAGCGTGGAGCCTGCGGACATGATATCGCCAGTGCGCACGCCAGAACCCAGCACACGGTCCACGGCGGCTTCGAGCATGTCGGCGTCGTCGCCCTTATCGAGCGAATAGCGCAGCGCCATAGCGAAGGAGAGGATGCAGGCCAGCGGGTTGGCTTTGTCCTGACCGGCAATATCCGGCGCAGAGCCGTGAACAGGCTCGTAGAGTGCGTTCGACTTCCCCGTCGCTTCGTCGCGCGCACCCAATGAGGCTGAGGGCAGCATGCCCAGAGAACCAGTCAGCATCGCAGCGACGTCTGAAAGCATATCACCGAACAGGTTATCGGTGACAATCACGTCAAACTGCTTGGGCGCGCGAACAAGCTGCATGCCGCAGTTATCGGCGAGAATGTGCTCCAGCTGGACATCAGCGAATTCGTTGTCGTGGACCCACTGCACTTCTTCTTTCCAGAGGATGCCGGATTCCATGACGTTGTTCTTCTCTGACGAGTGCACCAGATTGCCGCGCTTTTGCGCCAGGTCAAAAGCGACCCGAGCAACCCGGCGGATTTCGTAGGTGTCATAAACCTGTGTGTTGATGCCCCGGCGCTCACCATTGGGCAGATCGCTGATCCCGCGTGGCTCGCCAAAGTAGACCCCGCCGGTCAGCTCACGCACGATCATGATGTCCAATCCAGACACCAGATCTTTTTTGAGGGAAGAGGCTTCGGCCAGTGAATCGAAGCAGATTGCCGGACGCAGGTTTGCAAACAGTTCCAAATCCTTACGCAGGCGCAGCAAACCGCGTTCGGGGCGCAGGGAGAAGTCGAGCGTGTCGTACTGCGGGCCGCCAACAGCGCCAAACAGGACGCAATCGGCCGCCAGCGCTTTGTCCACGATCTCATCCGTAATCGGCGCGCCGTAGGTGTCGTAAGCGGAGCCGCCGACTTTGTCTTCGGTGATGTTCACGTCCAGACCGCGATTTTCGCCAAACCAATCAACGGTGCGGCGCACCTGTGTCATCACCTCCTGACCGATTCCGTCACCGGGGAGAACGAGGATGTTGTGAGCCATAGTGCTGGGTCCTTGCCTGCAGTCTGAATTGCTTCCTTTTGGTGTATTGCGGCTGGCAAGGACTGTCCACGGGTGCAGCCTTGACTCAGAGGCTGGCCAGCGGCGTTCCATACGCAACACGAACATCCTTATTAGTAGAAAAATCTAAGAATAACTCTCTAAAAAGGGTGGATTATGCGACGTTATTTTGGCAAAATGGAAAGGCTTACGGATTTTGGCGATATGAGGAGCACGCAAGTGCAGCACCTTCGCACCCTGATCGCGGCTTTGGTGGCGGTTTTTTGCATCCCCAGTGCCGTGTCTACCGCCCAAACCGAAGACGACAGTGGCGACCTGGCTCTGATCACGCCTGTTGCGGCGATAGGCAACGCACCCATCGGGCTCGACGATAACGTAGGGTTTTCCCTGCGCCTTGTTCATTCTGTCCGCTTCGAGCTGAGCGCGGATCGCTGCTACTATCAGTTTTTTGTCGACGCCCATGGTTCCAGCCCGCTGGCCGAAATTCGGATGGTGCTGGATTTATCGGCCAAAGGGCAGATCGTCGGAAAAACTCAGGCGACCGTGCAGAACCTCGATGGTCGGCACTTGTCCAAGCGGATACGAGAGTTTGCCTTTGATGGTCCCTGTGATCTGGATGGCGTGCGCTTGGTGGAAGCCATGGGTGATTACACACCAACGGGTGCGAATTACCTCGTGCCCGTTGATTTGCTTGAACGCGACGCCATTTCGACACTCGATTCCAAGCCCCTGACCGTGGCGCTGGGCGTCACGGCCTCGCTGCCCGGCGCAGCGCCCGTGGCGACAGTGGCGTCTGCCGTCACGGGACAACTCGAAAAAAGTTGCGTGGTCCGGACCTCAAACCTGCGAACCGGACCTGGCACAGAATTCAACATCGTCACAATCCTGCAACCGGGGCTTTCAGTGTTCACTGAAAAGCAAACCGGGGACGGCAAGTGGCACAAGGTCCGTACACAATATGGCCGTCGCGGGTGGGTTTACTTCACCCTACTAAGCGGGTGTCCGGGCTAGTGGTTTTGGAAAGGATCCATAAGATGGTAATCAAGAAGTCAGGTTTGGCGATTTGTGCCGCTGCATCGGTCTTGGCGCTTTCTGCGTGCGGAAATGGTGATCAGCGATTATGTACAGAAGCGAACTGGTACCAAACGGGTGTTCATCACGCGCAACAGGGCTTTGATAATCGTTTGGCCCGGTTGGAATCGATCTGTGCTGCTATCGGGGTAAAGCCCAATGCAGCGGAGTACACACGCGGCTATCTCGCAGGGCCGACCCTGCCGCGCCTAAATTTGTAAGAGGACACACGATGCGCCTTCGTCTTTTTGCTTTGGTTTTATCGACGTTGGCAGTGCTGACTGTTCACGGTCCCGCCACCGCACAGCTTTACATGAGCGGCGGTGCGGGCGTTTACAGCAATCTGGAGAGCACAGGTGTGGCCGGTCGCTTGGCTTTGGGTGCCGAGCCCTTGGACTGGATCAAGGTCGAGGGGTCTGCATTGGCGACAGGACATAACGAAGCCTGTTGTTCGATTGCTCTGGATGCGACAGGTTGGTTGTCGATTCTGGGGGCTGGCCCCGTGAGCTTGGGCGTGGGCGGAGGCGCTGGCATCCTGTCCTATGTCGATATCGACGATCCAAGCGCAGACTATGACTGGACACCCTATTTCGTCTCCGGGGTTGAAGCAGAGTTTGCCCTAACGAGGCACTTTGCGTTTTTTGGCCGGGGCGAATTGGGCCTTGGAGAACTACGTGGTTACGCAGGCATCAAACTCGGATTTTGACGACCTTCTTAATGAACGCGAGTTTTTGCTCGCAGATGGTGCCACTGGCACCAACCTTTTTGCCATGGGACTGGAAAGCGGTGAAGCGCCAGAGGCATGGTTGCTTCAGCACCCCGACCGCGTCCAAGCCCTGCACCAGTCCTTTGTCGACGCGGGCAGCGATCTCTTTCTCACGAACACCTTTGGCGGTACGCGGCATCGTCTGAAGCTGCACGGGTTGGACGATCAGGTGACATCGTTGAACCGTCTGGCCGCTCAAATTGCGCGCGACGTGGCCGACAAGGCGGGGCGACGCGTTCTGGTTGCGGGCTCCGTAGGACCAACGGGGGAGATCCTTGCGCCGCTGGGCAAGCTGGATAAAGCCGACGCCGTAGACAGCTTCAAAGAGCAGATTGAGGGGCTGGTCGAAGGCGGCATCGATCTGGTCTGGATCGAAACCATTTCCGCCCCCGATGAGCTCGAAGCCGCCGCAGAAGCCGCGCGGAGTTTCGATGTTCCAGTGTGCGCCACCATGAGCTTCGACAGCGCAGGCCGAACCATGATGGGCCTGACCCCCCGCGCCTTTGCCAGCTTGGCGACCGACTTCAACCTCGATGGTTTTGGCGCAAATTGCGGGGTAGGTGCTGCGGATTTGATGAGCTCCGTTCTCGGGTTCGCCGATGCTTCCCCCAGTCAGCCCATCATCGCCAAAGCAAACTGCGGTATTCCCAGTTACGAGGACGGAAAAATCGTCTACAGCGGCACCGTCGAACAAATGGCCGCTTACGCGCAGCTCGCGCGGGCAGCGGGGGCAAAGATCATTGGCGGTTGCTGTGGCACAAAGCCCGAGCACGTCGCGGCAATGCGCAAGTCGCTGGACGAAAACGATCACCCGGATTTCCGAGTTTTGGCGATTGAACTGGCGCTGGGCAAGATGTCAGACGGTGCCCGCCAGATTGCCATCGGTCAGGACGCCCTAAAGGCTTCCAGCCGGCGCAGTGGCAGCAACCGGCGACGCCGGGGCTAGGTCAATATTCATGAACGCGCGGGCAGAAATTGATGCGCTGTGGTCGGTGGAGGGACAGGTTGCTGCCCTTGCGGCTTGTGTTGTTGCTTTGGCGGATGCACTGGGGCTGGAGGTTGCGGGCACGCTTGACGACCGGCTGAGCGCTGAAGACTTCGATTTTAGCGCCGTCGCCATGGCCTTGGCTGGTTCGGATGCAGAAGCGGAAGCAGAAGCAGAAGTGAGGGGGCCGCACGTGGCCTTAACCGCGTTGCTTGCTGAAGCCGGTTTTGCTTCGATTGAAGCCCTGCACGATCCGTCGCTCGAAGACACGGCCCTTATGATTACCTGTCACGACAGCCTTTCGGCGATCTCGGTGATGCTGGGGGAGAGTGTTGATGCGCTGCTGACCCTGACTGAAGTGCACCAACTGGATGCACAGGGACTGTGGCTGGCGCAGTATCTCTCGGCGGCTTTGCAGGGGCAAATGATGCTTCTCGCAACCCGCGACGCGCTGCCAACGCAAGTCCCCGCCAACATCCGCGCCACAGCACCAATCGCCGACGCTCTATCGCTTACGGTTCCAGATTTGCCCTGGACGGCAGACCGCTGGCCTTTGGCGGATCAAGTGTCTGCGCTGCAATCGCTGTGTGGCGTGCTGCAGGGGTTTGGGTTGGATCTGGAAGGGCAAGGCGTGCTCGGTGCTGCAACGGCCTGCATCAGTAGCGGTTACGCTCCTGCGACCCTTCGAAGCCTGCATCTGAAAACAGCAGATGCGCTGGACGGACTGAACCGCGTACTCGACCAGTGGTCGCCTACATCCAACCCAGCCTTGGCGTCTGAGCCAGAGGTTGCTTTGGTTCAGGGGGCTTTGGCGCGGGCCCGTGACGTGCTGGAGCAAGCCACGGGCGAGCCTGAGTAGATTAAATCACCGCGGCCAACCGAGCCGCCTTATTGATCGCCCGCTTGGCATCAAGTTCAGCGGCCTTATCCGCACCGCCGACTATGTGCACTGTCACACCCTTTGCTTCCAGCGGCTCGGCGAGCTCGCGCAAGGATTCCTGACCCGCGCACAGGATGATGTTATCGACATCCAGCCAGCGCGGATTTTCGCGCGCTTCGCCTTCGGAAATCATCAGACCTTTGTCACCAATACGCTCATAATTGACACCCCCGATGAAGTTGACATCTTTCATGCGCAGTGACGCCCGGTGAATCCAACCGGTGGTTTTGCCCAGTCCGGCTCCGTGCTTGCTGGTTTTCCGTTGCAGCAGGGTCACTTGACGGGAGGGCGCTGACGGCTGGGGGCCTTGTGGCAGCAGGCCGCCGGCGACTTTCTCCGGATCACCCACGCCCCATTCTTCAAGCCATTCGTCAATATTGACGGTCGGAGAGGGATGCTCCTGCACCAGATATTCGGTTACGTCGAACCCAATACCACCGGCACCGATGACGGCTACCTTTTCCCCGACATCGGCCTTGCCAGCCAGAACGTCGATGTAGGTCAGGACTTTGGGGTGGTCCTGTCCCTCGATCCCGGTGTCGCGGGGTGTAACGCCGGTGGCGACGATAACTTCATCAAAGTCCACGAGGTCCTCGGCCTGCGCCCTTGTGTTCAGGCGAACCGTCACGTCAGACAGCTCGACCATACGGCTGAAGTAGGCGAGCATGCCGTGAAATTCTTCCTTGCCCGGAATCACCGCAGCCATATTCAGCTGGCCGCCGATCTTGTCCGAGGCTTCGAACAGCGTCACCTCATGCCCACGTTCGTCCAGAACGATTGCGGCCTGCATCCCTGCAGCTCCAGCACCAACCACGGCCACTTTCTTCTTCTGGGACGTTGGCAGGTAGTTCAGTTCGGTCTCGTTACAGGCGCGCGGGTTAACCAGACAGGATGAGGTTTTCATCGAGAAGGTGTGGTCCAGACAGGCTTGGTTACACCCGATGCAGATGTTGATTTCGTCGGTCCGCCCCTGAGCAGCCTTGCGCACCAGATGCGGGTCGGCGAGGAAGGGACGCGCCATCGACACCATATCGGCGGCACCGTCTGCCAGGATTTCTTCAGCGGTATCGGGGTGGTTGATGCGGTTCGTGGTGATCAGCGGGATCGACACTTCGCCCATCATCTTTTTCGTCACCCAGGCAAAAGCAGCCCGCGGCACGCTGGTCGCAATCGTGGGAATGCGGGCTTCATGCCAGCCGATGCCGGTGTTGATGATCGTCGCCCCTGCGGCTTCGATGGCCTTGGCGAGCTGCACGACTTCTTCCCAAGTCGAGCCGTTCGGGATCAAGTCAATCATCGACAGGCGGTAAATCAGGATAAAATCGGGACCCACAGCCTCGCGACAGCGCCGCACGACCTCCACCGGAAAGCGCATGCGGTTGGCGTAGTCACCGCCCCACTGGTCGGTGCGCTTGTTGGTATGGGTGACGAGGAACTGATTGATCAGGTAGCCTTCGGACCCCATGATTTCGACCCCGTCATAGCCTGCCTCTCGCGCCAAAACCGTCGCGTTGACGTAAGCGGCGATCTGCTCTTCCACGCCTTCGGTGGTCAGTTCGCGCGGAGCAACCGGGGTAATGGGCGACTTGATGGCGGATGGAGCCACGCCGCCTTGCGGGTTATAGGCATAGCGACCGGCGTGCAGGATTTGCATGGCGATTTTTCCGCCCTCGGCGTGGACAGCCTGCGTTATCTCGCGGTGTTTGTTGGCGTCTTCGATGGTTTCCATGCAACCGCCACCGATGACCGGTGCGCCGTCCTGATTGGGACCGAAGCCGCCTGTTACCATCAGCCCGACATCACCTTGCGCCCGCTCAGCAAAGTACGCGGCGAGCCGTTTGAAGGTCTTTTCTTCTTCAAGCCCGGTGTGCATCGAGCCCATCAGGACCCGGTTTTTCAGTGTGGTAAAACCCAGATCGAGGGGTTTCAGCATGTGTGGATACTGAGTCATGGATCGTTCTCCTCCGTGTCACGGCGCTTGGCGCAGGCCCTCCCTAAACCTAGGGTGCACGGAACTGAAGTCACCCGATGCGGATCAGAAAGCCCGATCTAACGAGTGAAAAGGGCACGGCGCAGTCCAAACAGACTGAAGCCCAACAAAGGCAAAACGGCAAGCAGATGCCACGTCGCCATGGACAATCCAGGCCAAATAATTGTGGGTTTTGAGCAGTCTGGTCGCTCCAGCGTGAAGAGTTGGTCAGGTGAGGTCATCTTTTCCACCAAACCACCACAGGACATCGGCCCCATCCACCAGCCGTATTCAACGCCGACATGCTTGCCAGCAAGGAACACGGCGGCGCCCATTGTCAGGGTCGCGACGATGTAAAACAGCTTGCGGTACAGTGAAAAGCGGAACAGCAGCAGCGTCGGCACCAAAAAGGCCAGCAGCACGTAATGCGGAACGCGTTGTTGCAGGCAGAGAATGCACGGCATCAGGCCTGCGAACTGGTAAGCCCAAGCCGATCCCACAACGGCGATGGAGCCGAGATGAATGACGGCAGGAAGAAACAACGCCGAAAACCGTGTCATGCTGGACTACTCCTTGAAAGCCAAAATTGGCGCTCGCCAACGCGGCCATCTCTTAGCGCGTTTCAGTCTCGCTCGCTGCAAAAAAGCGGCGTTCTCGCGTGGGTTTGAAGCTTTGTTTGGCCCAGGGGGAATCCGCAGAGATGGTTTTGATGCTTGGCACTGCGTCATCCGCTGGCACGCTGTATCGACCATCGGGTAAATCGGGGAGGGCGCAGGGTAGGGTTTCGGTACCAATCAAACGCTGCGCCCGCACGGACAGGGTGACGGCATGACGGCGCGGCTGTGATTGCCACTGGGTCCAGAATTCTTGCTCCACACGGTCAAATCGACGCTGCAGCAGTTCCGCGCTGACGTGCTCGCCCCCGCGGTATTCGATCACCAGACGCGAAGGGTGCTGCTCGAGGATTCTGATCAGGGTGCTCAGCGTCTCTGTCCACGTGGGATGGAAGCGCTCCTGAACACCGTTCGGGGCGCTTGCCGGGACATAGATAAAGGTACAGTCGCCAATATTGAGGGTCACTTCGCGGGACAGCGCCGCGCCGAAATCGGCGCTGACCATCTTGCCGCGCGTCAGCCGAACAATGCGAGGGTTTTCGCTGGTGGGTTCAAAGCCGGTGGGCAAGGTCCGTTCATCCAGTTTGAGCACCAGATTGCGTCCCAGATCCTGCTGCACCAGTTCACAGGGCAAGTGGAACCGTCCATGGTTGTCGGTGCGGAGCAAAAGACCGCTTTGCTCGCCGATCCGTGCTGCAGCAATTCCCGGTTCTGACGGGTCAAGCTTACCGTTTGCATTCTTGTCATTGAAAACCCGACCCACTGTCCGTCGTCAGAGTATTTGGGCCAGTTGAGAGGCTTTGATTAGAGGAGTGTCTGGCTCATCTGTTTGATTGATTATGCAGCTGCTTTTCGATGAAGCAAGCGGCGTTGTTCAAATGTTTGTCGTGTCTGACGTCAGCACTCATGGGACAG
>PAFB01000081.1 GCA_002700865.1 Rhodospirillaceae bacterium | reverse complement strand
TTTGATGGCAACGACATCGGGGTCGTTTGCAGCTTGATTGAGGAATCTGACCACCACGTCAAAACTTTCAAACGGATGGTGGATGACAAAATCCTTGGTACGGATCGCGGCAAAGCAATCCCCGTCGAAATCGCGCACCCGCTCCGGGAAGCGCGGATCAAAGGGCTGAAACTTCAAATCAGGGCGTTTGATCTCACAAATTTCACTAAGTTGCGCGAGATTGAGATTGCCGCCCATCTGCACGCAGTCTTCCGGTTCAAGGTCGAATTCTTCGAGCAGGGCCGTGATGAGATGCTCTGGTACATCGCGGTCAACATTGATGGCGACCGACTCGCCTCTGGTGCGCCGCTTCAGAGCTGTTTCGAAAGAACCAACCAAATCCTCGGCTTCTTCGGCGAATTCGAGGTCGCTGTCCCGAAACAACTGGAAGAAACCAGCGTTATCGACCTCAAACCCCGGAAACAGCCGGTGCAAGTATCGATTCAGGACTTCGGAAACGGGAATAATTCGAGATTGGCCATCGCTGGTGCGTGGCAGACGGATGAAGCCAGGCATATCCGAAGGGATCATCAGCAGGCCGGTGAACCGTCGAGAGTCGGTCCGCCGCGTCAGCTCCATGACCATGGAAACGGCAAGATTTCGGATAAATGGAAACGGGTGGGTCGGGTCCACCGAGATCGGTGTCAAAACCGGGAGCCAGTCGGTTTCAAAGGTTTCTTCGAGGTAGAACTTTTCGCCGTCAGTGAGTTGGGTTCGATCAATGACTTGGATATCCGAATCCGCCAGCTCATCCCGCAGGTTTCGCCAGACCTCCAGCTGCTGCTTCTGCAGATCCCGGACGCGGTTTGTGGTCATCTCGACCTGCTGTGACGCGGTGAGGCCTTCTGGCGAAAGCGCTTCAATCCCCTCGCGTTCCTGCGCTTTCAGGCCAGCAAGACGCACCATGATGAATTCTTCGAGATTGGTCGCTGAGATGGCGACAAACCGGACCCGTTCAAGAAGCGGATGTTGAGAGCGGCTTGCCTCGGCCAAAACGCGCTCGTTAAAGCCGAGCCACGAAACTTCGCGATTGATAAAGCGGCTGGGCGCCTGCAGATCAAGCGCCCCTTCGTCCAGCAAGCCCCGGATATCTTCGCGGTCAGGAGCGGTTACTGGTTGGGTCATCGTAGTTTCTCGCTGTGCATGGGTTCAGATTACGGGGACGCGAGAGGGCCGGATCAGGTGCTGGGGGTGTTCAACTCCCGCGCTAAGACCCGTCGCATTCGGCCCGGAGTATACCACATCGCAAACAGACCGCAGCCCCAGGCAACCAGACCGTAGCCCAACCAGAAGACAAGCAGATTACCAGGCGCCACAATCGACACGATGACAAAGACGACCGCTGGCCCCACAACCAAGCGAACGCCGTTAATGATCATGGCAAAAACAGGCCGTTTCATACCCTGTAGTGTGCCGGAGTTGATGAAGATCAGCGCGTAGGCGGTGAGCAGGAAGGCTGAAATCGACAGCACTTGAGATGACACGGCCAGCGTCTCGTCGGATCGGTTGATCAACGACGGGAACAGCTGGTGACCGGCGAACTGGATGACCGTGGCAGTAAGGGTCATGATGATGGCCGTTATCAGCCCCAGACGATAGACCCGCCAGATGCGTTCTTCTTTGCGGGCTCCCAGATTATTGCCGACAATCGAGATCAGGGCCAGCTCCAGCCCAATCACGGGCAGCAGCAGCAGCTGTTCGATTCTGGCGGCGTTCATGTAGCCGTTCACGGCGGCCTCAGCGGCGTCAGCTGCCGACATGGTCTGCAGCAGGACGCTTCCGGTTTGCTTCACGATTTCGGGGACAAAGAACTGAATCGAGATAAAGCCACCCGCGATCAGCAGCATGTTGACAGCCGCTGGAACACCCTGACCGATGACTTGGCTGAGCAGGGGCCAGAATGGGATGAACTCGGTAATTTTCAGCCCTCTGAGAATACCAGTCCGAAGCGCAACCAGCATGACCACCAACGCGCCGAGCAGCTGGGTTATGACCGTTGCCCAGGCAAGGCCTGCGACCCCGAGCTCAGGCAGAAAATCCGGTAGATCGACCGCGAGGCCATAGAGGCTGAAAGGCGTACCGCCAAAGACCAGTATGGGGTCGAGGATCAGGTTCATAAAGAAGGCAGCAACCTGAATGATTCCAAAGGTCGTGAAGTCGCCTTTGGCACTGAGAATGGCGTTAAAGACCGAAATGACGATGAGGAACGGTGACAGCCAGAGGATCGGTATGATGTAGGCGAGGCCTAGGCGGGTGGCCTCCTCATTGCCGCTGGAGAGCGTGAAGTAATACAACTTGATAAACGACCCGCCGACCCCGGGAACCGGGATAAACAGGGCAAACACCAACAATGTTACCCCGACCAGAACACCAGCAACCATGGCTTGAGCGATGGTATGCCGCGCTTGATCACCGCGCTTAGCCCCCAGCGAATTGGCAACCAGCGCTGTGGTTCCCTGCATCAGCCCGATGGAAAAGGCCTGCATCAGAAAGAAGGGCCCAAATGACCGCCCCAACGCCGCGCCTGTCATGTTCGCAGCTTCACCCGGCTCAGGGTACTGATTAGCCCAGATTGTATCGACCAGGTTGTAGGCAATCATGAAAAAGAAACCGATACCAGCAGGCACAGCAAGCATGATTAGAAGCTTGCCTATTGGGTCGCTGGTCAGGTCTGGACGGCGGCTCTTGGTCGCTTCAGGCGCTATGGCCTCGGGTGCGGCGCCGGGGCCGTCCTGTGTCTGCTCTGTCATGGAAAATCCTAGCTCGCGGGTACGTCCCTAAGCTAGTGCGGGTGAGTCGGACTGCAACGGTCAAGATTGCGTGCATGCCGTGCGTTTTCGCCCGACGAAAAATCGCGCCGCCGTGGATCACAAAGCTTTGCTGTAGATCGCCAGCGCCGCGTCATAGGTCATTTCCCGCAGATTATTCTGCAACAGTCGTGTCTGCTTCATTGCGTCTTCGGCGAGTTTGGGTAGGTCATTGTGTGAAATGCCAACTTCGCGCAGGCGGGGGTTCACGCCGCAATCGGCGGTCAGCTGCTCCATAAAGTCGATAAACTGCCCCGCACGCGACCCTTCACTGCCGCCGCTGCCGCCGGGTACCAGCAAATCAGCCAGCTCAGCGTAAAGGCGGGGGTGAGTTTCGGCGTTGAACCGCAATACCGGACCCAGAACCTGCGTGTTCGACAGGCCATGGGGAACGTGGAACAGCGCACCGATGGGGTAGGCCAGTGCGTGCACGGCCCCCACAGGCGCGTTGGCAAAGGCTTGTCCCGCCAGCATGGCCCCGAGCAACATATCGCCCCGCGCGCTCAGATCACTCCCGTTCGCCATGGCCCGCGGCAGACCGCGCGCAAGCAGGGTCAAGGCCTGCACAGCCAGACCGTCTGAAAGCGGATTTTTGCGGATTTTCGAGGTGTAGGCTTCGATGGCATGGACCATGGCGTCAATCCCCGTATGCGCCGTGACGTGCTTGGGGAGGCCTGTGGTAAGGCTGGGATCAAGAACAGCGCCGTCCGCGTACAAAATCGGGTCAACAACGCCCAGTTTGATTTCGGCACCGACGGTGACAATCGCAATCGGTGTAACCTCAGAGCCTGTCCCGGCTGTGGTCGGCACTTGAAACAGGGGGAGGCGGCCGCCGGGGACCTGGCTTCGGTCAACCTGTGCGACGCCGTACATTGTGCTCAGCGGTTGCTTTGCCCGGCACAGCAGGGCGACCAGCTTTGCCGTATCCATCGGACTTCCCCCGCCCAGACCAACAATGGCTTCAGCCTCAAAGTCCTGTGCTGCCGCAACGGCGGCCAGCACTTTGGCTTCTGGCGGGTCGGCTTCAACATCGTCATACACATGAACCTTCAGACCCAGCCCGGTTAGGGCGTCGGTAACCGGGGTCACTAAACCCGCATCCACGACGCCCGGATCTGTCACAATCATCAGCCGCTGCGCGCCAAAACCTGCAACCATGGGAGCCAAAGCTTCAGCTGCTGGTTCACCAAACTTAATGCTGGGCACGGTTTGAAAAGAAAAAGCGGTCATCGCGCTTGCTCCTGCTGGTCTCGACCTTGAATAGCCTTCAATTTGGGGCAAGTTGCACACTCAGAACAAGTCAACGTGCGCCATGGAGACAAAAAATGACCGGAAACCTGCCTGTAGATCTGCGCGAAAGCCTGAAAGACTTTCCAGTAATCGGAGCCCCGCTTTTCATTATCTCCAATCCTGATCTGGTCATTGAGCAGTGCAAGAATGGCGTTGTTGGGTCTTTCCCCGCTCTCAATGCACGCCCTGCCGAAGTCTTGGACGAGTGGCTCACCCGGATCACGGAAGAACTTGCGGCCCACAACGCCGCCAATCCTGACAAGCCCGCTGCGCCCTTTGCCGTGAACCAGATATGCCACCCGTCTAACGACCGTCTGGAACATGATGTTGAGATGTGCGTGAAGCACAAGGTGCCGGTCGTCATTACCTCGCTGAACCCACCAAAGGCCGTTGTTGAAGCGGTGCATTCCTACGGCGGTATCATCATGCACGACATCATTTCCGTCCGTCATGCTGAAAAGGCGCTGGAGCAGGGCGTGGATGGGTTGATTTGCGTGGCAGCAGGGGCAGGCGGTCATGCCGGCATGCTGTCACCCTTTGCATTGATCAAAGAAATCCGCAGTTTCTTCGACGGTCCCGTGGCCCTGTCCGGCGCCATATCCTATGGCGGCGCGGTGCTGTCTGCGCAGGCCATGGGCGCGGATTTTGCCTATATTGGAACTCGGTTTATCGCGACTGAGGAAGCAAACGCGGACCCAGACTACAAGCAGATGATCGTCGACTCAGCGGCGAAGGACGTGATTTACACCAACCTGTTTACCGGGGTGCACGGCAACTATTTGTCAAAGTCTGTGGTCAACGCCGGTTTGGATCCAAAGGACCTGCCAGTCGCCGACAAATCCAAAATGAATTTTGGCTCTGGCGGCAATACCAAAGCCAAGGCCTGGAAAGATATTTGGGGCGCTGGTCAGGGCGTTGGCAATATCAGCAATGCGGGTCCTGTGGCCTCCGTCATTGATGAAATGAAGGCTGAGTATCAGGCGGCTAAAGCGCGTTTGCTTTAGCGCGTCGCCGCGCGGCTCAAGTCTCTGTAAATCTGCGCGTTGAAGGGTCCATTTCTTTCACGCTCAAAGGTGTGTTGTCCGAAGTCAGGAGCCTGATCGGGCTTCGCCCTAGCCCTAGCCCTTAGCCCCTATCCCTTGAACGGCGAACTGGAAGCGGCGAGGTAACTCAGCGTCGCTGTGCCGAATTCAAATGTTGTCGTTTCGTTGATATTCATCAAAGCCGCGGCGCCGCCATCAATCTCCAGCGTAAATCTCGCTGGACCGTTTGAAGGCCGCTTGGTCGTGGTTAAGGGTTCGGCTTCCCGCTGGATGCTCACGAGTTTTCCGGCGTTATCAATAAAGATCATGTCGAGCGGGATGAGTGTATTCCGCATCCAGAAGGTCACGGAGCGTTCCCGCTCGAAGATAAACAACAAGCCCTTATTGGGACCCAAGACTGGCCGCCACATCATGCCCCGTGCCTGCTGCTCCGGCGTGATGGCGACCTCGATGTCGTACTCGAAGCGGCCACGGTCCGTGTTGATCACCAAGGTATCCCGGCCAAACTCCATCGGCGCTACACCGTCAGGCAGAAAGGCTTGGCTTCTGACGAGGGAAGGCAGGAAAACAGTAAGCGTGACGCAAATTAGCAGCAGCAATGGTAGACGGGGCATTCAGATTATCCAGATTGGCTTTCCGATGCTTTAAGCATAGCCAAGGCCGCACGAAAACGCACGGGGTGGTTGTGTGACGCGCGGTAACAAGTCTTTGTTTTTCACGCGCAAAGGCTCTAAAGTATCGAAACTTAACGCGGGGGAGCACCTTGATACAGGGTGCTGAGAGGCGGACGTCCGCGACCCTACAACCTGATCGAGTTCGTACTCGCGGAGGGAGCGTGCCTAGACTGATCCGAACGGCAAGACCGTTCATCCTTCTTGTTGGATTACTGGCTCTCTGGTGGCTGGCAGCGCTTTTGATCGAGGCACTGACCGGTAAAGGACGTTTTCTGCTTCCGACACCAGATCTGGTTTGGGCTGCTTTCATAGAAAACCCAACGTACTTTCTCAAAGGTTTCCGGGTCACACTGGTTGAGGTGGTTGTTGGCTTGATGCTGGGGGCGTGGCTGGGGCTGTGCCTGACCGTCGTTATCGCCGTTTCCAAGATTGTCCGATTCTGGCTGTTGCCGCTGCTTGTGATCTCACAGGCGATCCCCGTTTTCGCGCTGGCGCCGCTGTTGGTGCAGTGGCTGGGTTGGGGGCTGGCGCCGAAGATTGCCATGACGACGCTGATCCTGTTCTTCCCCGTGACGATGGCGTTTTGGAGTGCGCTGCGTGCCGTGGACCGTGATTTGGTCGATGCAGGGCGGGTCTATGGCGCGGAGCGCTGGCAGCTTTTGTGGCGGGTCTATCTGCCGTTGGCCTTACCCGGTGGTCTCAATGGGCTCAAGGCTGCTGCGGCGATAGCGCCGATTGGGGCGTTCATCGGCGAGTTGGTTGGCGGCCAGCAAGTCGGCGGCGCTTACGGGCTGGGGTACGTCATCCTTCGAGAACTGAAAATCAACGCACGCACTGACACCATGATGGTGGCGGTGGTGTGCATGGTGATTTTGGCGCTGGGCCTCTATGGCCTGGTATCGCTCATCGCGGCACGGGCCGCATCGTGGTCTGAAATAGACCTGAAATCTCTGGAGAATTAGAAATGAAGAAGCTCTTTGCCGCGATGGTTGCGGTTGTCCTTGGCCTGTCGATTTCTGCCCAAGTGGCAAAGGCCGATGGTTCGGATGAAGCGGGGACCGCGGATAAGGTAACGATCCTGCTGGACTGGTTCATCAACCCTGACCACGGACCGCTCTTCGTCGCTGAGGAACTTGGGCTCTTTGAGGAGCTGGGGCTTGAGGTTGAACTGATCGAGCCGGCTGATCCTTCTGCGCCGCCGCGTCTGGTTGCCGCCGGGCAAGCCGAGTTGGCCATATCCTACCAGCCCCAGCTGCATATTCAGGTGTCTGAGGGCCTGCCTCTGGTCCGTGTCGCGACCATCGTTGCAACCCCGCTCAATACGGTTGTCGCGCTTGCTGATGGTCCGGTTCAGTCGCTGGAGGACTTGAAGGGCAAGAAAGTAGGTTTCTCGGTTGGCGGTTTCGAAGATGCTCTGCTCGGGGCCATGCTTTCGGGCGTTGGATTGAGTTTGGACGATGTTGATCTGATCAACGTCAACTTTTCCCTGAGCCCCTCGCTGTATTCCGGTCAGGTGGATGCGGTTGTCGGTGCCTTCCGTAACTTTGAGCTGAACCAGATGGACATAGCCGGGCGACCCGGTGTGGCGTTCTATCCGGAAGAAAATGGCGTGCCGGGGTATGACGAATTGATTTTGGTGGCGGCCAAAGATGGCCTGAACAATCCAAGCCTACCCAAGGTCATCACCGCGCTGGAAGCCGCCACTCAGTACATGGTCAACAACCCTGCCGCCGCTTGGGAGCTGTTTGTCAAGGGCCGGGAAGAGTTACTGGACAACGAGCTGAACCGCCGCGCCTGGCGCGACACGCTGCCCCGCTTCGCCCTGCGCCCCGCTGCGATGGACAAGGGCCGCTACATGCGGTTTGAAGCTTTCTTGCTTGAGCAGGGTTTGATCGACCAAACGACGCCAATCGATGACTACGCGATTGAGTTGGATTAAGGGCCGGACTTCCCATATGAGATGGAGTTCTCATCCATTTTCCTTGTTGAGCGGGGATTGACCATGCTGACCAAAACTATCGTTGTGCATCTGGAGGACACCGAACTGGGCCGGGCGAGGGTGGCGACGGCGGCTGCTTTGGCTGCGCGCAACGGTGCGCATCTGACCGGCCTGTTCCTCTCACTCGAAGACTTCGACGGCGATCTCTATGGTCGCGCTCGGGGACGGGCGTTGCAGAGCGCGCGCGAGGACCGGCTGGCACAGGAATCGCTCGATGCCCGCCTGCACTTTGAGGAAGCCTGCAAGGCTGCGGCTCTGAAATCCTACCGTTTTGCTTCCGAAATCGGGGAAGACGAAAAGGACCTCGAAGCGCATGCACGCGCGGCGGACTTGCTTATTGTCTCCGACGTGCAGGAACGAACGCTGGAAGACCGCTTTGTGCGCGGCTTGCCTGAGACCCTGGCTCTGTCCTCCGGCATGCCGGTTCTTGTCCTGCCGCAGGAGTTCACGGGCGCCTTTGACCTCAAAAACATTCTGGTTGCGTGGAAGTCATCACGGGAGGCGGTGCGAGCCGTCCGCGATAACCTGACGCTGCTTCGTGATGCTGCCAAAGTGACGGTTCTGTCTGTGGGCACCAGTGAAGAAACGGGCCTGTTGCCAGCGGAGCAGGTGATGCATTTCCTCGAACGTCACGGCGTCAATGCGGAGCTGCGCAAGGACTACGGGGACAGCCAAGCCGGCCAAGTCATCATCAACACGGCGGAGGAACTTGAGGCGGAAGCCGTCATCATGGGTGCCAACGGACACCCGTCATGGCGCAATCTGATCCTCGGCAACACCACCCGCTATGTCCTGCGCCATCACCGCATGCCGCTGATCCTGAGCCACTAGGCACGCGTTTCTGCCTGCATCTGCGCATGCCCGTGTAACGTTGCGCGCAGTTGCCATCGGTGCCTCCTTTGGGTAAACGGGCCTCATCACACACACGCAACCATTCCCGGTTGAGGCAAAAATGCCTGAGACAGGGTTGCGTGGAGGTTTAAACCGGAAGGAAAACAAACGATGGCAGCGCCTACGTTCACGCTGCGTCAGCTCATGGAAGCTGGCGTACACTTTGGTCACA
>PAFB01000080.1 GCA_002700865.1 Rhodospirillaceae bacterium | reverse complement strand
GATCAGCACCACAGCCGGTCGCGCCTGCGGGTCGCCGCCGTGGCGCTCAAAGGCCGTGCCGCTCAGGGTCATTTCTGTGGCGGGGTGAACCATCAAAGGCGCTAGACCCCGGCCGGGTTATCGACGTCGCGGCCCATTTCCTTGAGGTCAGAGTAGCGGTTGCCGATGCGGTGGTTGGGGTGCCCGCCAACAGACGCCCCCAGCGCGACCACGATCTCGTCATCGGCGGGCGCGTCGGGGATGGTCAGGTGGATGGTCTGGTAGTGGCTGCGCAGGCCGCCGTCGTCCTTATGCATCAGGGGGATCATCATCGCCGTTCCCATGGCACCGCGGGTGTTGGTAAAGGCCAGATAGGACTTGGCGTTGATCGCTTCCCGGAACTCGTTTCCGAACCAAAGCGTGTGGGTCAGTGCCTGCGCGTGCTCGACTTCCCCGCCTGCGCCAACGTTCGAGGCCTTGCCGCAGCCTTCCAGCGTTTCACCCACGGTGTCGATCAACATCGTGGTCAACAGCTTGCCCAGAACCGGGCCATGCTCGCGGATTTCAGGGCCAAGGTCCTCAACATAGCCGCGCCCAAACCACGGATTACGGATGACCGCCAGCGCCGCGACCAGCTTGGTCGGCGTGTCGATGACTTTGCCGCCTTCGATAAAGGTATCTTGGATGTGCAGCAGCGTGCGGCGGATTTCTACGGCCATGGGAGGGGTATCCTTAGAAACGGCGTGGTTGTTGAAGGGTGAACGAGAGGGCGCGACGCTCAAGAGACGTGCGGCATGACCCGTTCAATAAAGGTTGCGAAGGAACGCTTCTGCGCGTCCATATCCAGCCCCAAGGAGGCGTAATAGATATAGGCGTCGACGCCAAGCGCCTGATAGGCGGAAAGTTTCTCTGCACACTGCTCCGCAGAGCCGAACATCAGGTTTTCTTCCAGCGTGTCCGGATCATAGCGCATGTTGCCGTCGAGTTGATCGACGGGCACGCGCTCAGGGAAGCCGTTGATCACGTCGCCCTTCTTTTGCATCAGATTGCCAAATTGCCCCAGCGTGTGCCGCAGCGCGCCCAGCGCCATCTGACGGTCGGCCTCATTCTCGTAGACGGCCGAGTGGCGCATCATGGCAAAGGTGCCGGTGTAGGGCGTTTCGGCCTTGGCGATGGCGTCGTCGAGCTGGGCGCGATACTTCTCCGCCTCGGCGAAGGGCATGGTCAGCGGCCAGCTCATGATATTGGCATTGTTGGCGACGGCGTAGTCAAAGGTAATCGGCGAGCGCGCCGCGACCCACAAGGGGACCTCATCTTGAACCGGCTTCGGGCAAGACGTGGCGGAGGGGAATTGCCAGAAGCGGCCGTCGTGCGCGACATCACCCGCCCACAGCTTTTTGATCAGTGGCAGCATTTCTTGCATGTATTGCCAGGAATCTTTTTGCTCCAGACCCGGCTTCATGCGGTCAAATTCACGCTGGTAAGCCCCGGACCCCAGCCCCAGCTCCAGCCGCCCGTTTGATAGCAAATCCAACAGTGCGGCTTCACCGGCAAGGTTGATCGGGTGCCAATAGGCCGCGTTCGCCACGCCGCACCCCAGTCGGATGTTCTCCGTTATTCCAGCCCACCAGGTCAGGATCTGAAACGGGTTGGGCGCGATGGTCATTTCCAAGGCGTGATGCTCGGCGGCCCAGGCAATCTCAAACCCGGCCTGATCGGCCATGCGGATCATGTCTTCGACGTGGGTTCGCACGTCCATCATCGACGTGTCGGAGGATTTGCGTTCAAGGTTGATGGCGAGATGGAATTTCACGGGCTCAATCCACTTCGGCTTAACGGGGTTGAAACGGAGAAGAAAGCGGCTCGTCGGAGAGGTTCATCCAGACAGTCTTTGGTCGGGTGTAATCGTACATGGCCTGCATCCCGGCCTCGCGGCCATAACCAGACATCTTCTCCCCGCCAAAAGCTGCGATGGGAGAGATGGCGCGGTAGGTGTTGACCCATACGATGCCAGCCCGGATGCGCTTTGCCATGCGCACAGAGCGGGCGCTGTCGCGGGTGAAGATACCGGCGGCCAGACCGTGCTCGGACTGGTTGGCGAGTTCCAGCACGTGCGCTTCGTCCCGGAAACGCTGGACGGTCAGCACGGGACCAAACAGCTCGGTATCGACGATTTCAAGCGATGGATCGGGGGCCTCGATGATGGTGGGCTGAAAGTATTGGTCGCTCAGTCCGTCGGGCTGTGCGCCGCCGGTAAGGACCGCGCCGCCTTGGGCGATGGCTGTTTTGATCTGCTGCTGAATGTGGCTGACTTGAGCGCGCGTGCACAAAGGCCCCATTTCAGTTTCCTCGGCCATGGGATCACCGATGCGGATACCTTGGGCGGTCGCGATCATGCGCTCAAGAAACGCGTCGGCGATGCCTTCTTGCACAAACAAGCGCGACCCGGCCACGCAGCTCTGCCCCGAAGCGCCAAAGATACCGGCCACCGAGCCGTTCACGGCGCTCTCCAGATTGGCGTCATCGAAAACGATAAAGGGTGACTTACCGCCCAGTTCCAATGACAGGGCGGCATAATTGTTTGCTGTGTTGCGGATGACGTGGGCCGCCGCTTTGGGGCCGCCGGTAAAGGCAACGCGTGCCACCAAAGGGTGGCTGGTCAGCGCGCGCCCGCAGGGCTCGGCATGCCCGGTGACAATATTGACCACACCGTCGGGAATGCCTGCCTGAGCAACCAGTTTGCCAAATTCGAGGAGCGGAGTTGAGGCTTCTTCGCTGGCTTTGAGTACGATGGTGTTCCCAGCCGCCAGCGCCGGTCCGATTTTGACGGCGCTGAGAAACATTTGCGAATTCCAAGGGATCACAGCGGCAACCACACCCAAGGGTTCGCGGTCGGTGAAAACGAACATGTCCGGCTTGTCGATGGGCAAGGTTTCCCCGCTGATCTTGTCAGCGGCGCCGGCGAAGAAATGAAAGTATTCGGCGATGTACTTCGCCTGCCATGCGGTTTCTTTGAACATCTTGCCCGTATCGCGGGTTTCGATGCGTCCGAGGTGCTCGGAGTGCGCTGCCAGCAGATCGCCCAGCTTGCCCAGCAGCTTTCCCCGCTGTGAAGGCGTCGTACTGGCCCACGGCCCGCTTGTCTGCGCGCGATGCGCGGCTTCCACAGCGGCGTTGACGTCGGCTTCGGTGGCTTCAGGAACAGTGGCCCAAGGTTGGTTGCTTGACGGGTCCATGGACTGAAAACAACCACCATCGCCCGCGTCGACCCATTGGCCGTCAATCAGCATTCTGTAAGCTTCAAGGGTCACAAGAGGGCTCCTTTTCAGACGAGGCGGTTTCTATAAGACCTTCCTAAATCATTCAGTTCCTGTAAGAAAATGAAATTAATCGTGGTTTAAATTCGAAAAACGTGAATTGAGGGTGCCGTCGTGAATATTGCTGCTATCCAGACTTTCCTCGCCATCGTGGAAACCGGCTCGCTCGTCCGGGCCTCTGAGCGGTTGAATGTTACGCAGTCTACAGTGACCGCGCGGCTCAAGGCTCTGGAAGACTCGCTGGGACAAACCCTGATCAATCGGTCCAAGTCCGGCGCGACCTGTACCAGTGCTGGCCTGCGCCTGCAGCGTTACGCCCAGACAATCTCCGGCATGTGGCGACAGGCCCGGTTGGAGGTCGCATCGCCCACAGGCAGCCGCGTGTTTCGGAACTGCGCTGTGCATACGGATTTGTGGGACGGATGGGGGGAGCGGCTGTTTGCGGCTTTGGATGCGCATGTAGGCATCAGCGTATCGCTGTTTTCCGGGGGCGAGGGTGATTTGACCAACTGGCTGGATCAAGGGCTTGTGGACACGGCGCTTGGCTACGTACCGATTACCCGGGCGGGGGTGATAAACGAAACGGTGGGGGAGGACCGGCTGGCGCTGGTTTCCACCAATCCCGACGCGCCCCTGCGCTTTGACCCCGGGTACATCTTTGTCGATTACGGCGAGGACTTCAGCCAGCAGCACATGACTTTTTACGCCGATGCCAACTCCGCGCGCCTGACCTTCAGCGCGCCATCTCCTGCGCTTTCTTACATTTTGCAAACCGGCGGCACGGCTTATCTGCCACGGCGCATGGTACAGGGTTTTCTTGACCAGCAGCGCCTTTATCTACTGGCAGACGCGCCGGTTTTCACCCGCGCCGTTTTTCTCAACCGCAAAGAAGGCGCGGCTGTCGATGCCAGCTTGTGGCACGAAGACTGCGCGACCCTATAAACAGGGACCCGGACCGGGTGTCGCGAAGACTTGGGCGGCATAGATGCGGCCGCCGTCACGCGTCGCAGCAACGGCCAAACCGACTTCGGCGAAGGCCCCGACCATGTTACGGCGGTGGCTGGGGGAGTTGACCCAGCCGGTCATGATGATTTCAGCGACGTCGGCTGTGGAGCCAAAGGTCGAGGAGCGAGCAATGTTCTCCGCCCACGGCGCGCCATAGGTACAGACGGTGTAGCCCGCCGCCTCAATCCGATCTCCCGCGCTTTGTCCATCGGCCTTATGGCTCAGGTCATTATTGCGCGCCATCACGTCCGCCAGCGCCTGCGCAGCGGCATCGAGGCGCATTTCGCGCTTGATCGTGGCCAGACCTTGCGTGGTGCGAAAGGCCTGTAGCTCGGTGAAAAGAATGTCATCCAGCCCCTCAAGCGAGGCGTCGTCGGGCAGAACGAAAGCCGGGTTAGTGGCGGCGTTTGCTGAAACGCTGCCTGCGCTCGCCGTGGCGGCCGGGCCGGGTTCGCTCTCTGACCCAATGGCCGCGCATCCGGCCAGCGTACTGACCAGCGGTAGCAGCAGCAGTGCTGCAAAATTCCGTAAACAAGCCAAGGGACATCTCCCCGTGAAAGGTCCGATTCTGGTCAGGCTTAACAGGCCTGTGAAGCTTCTTCCGGGCAGGAATGGGAAGACTTCGCGATCAGAACCGGGCTGAAATCTGCTGCTTTGGCCGCCGCCGGCTTTGCGCCGGCAGCAGTTACAGTGTCAGTCCTTGGATGAAGGACAGCATATGCGCGGCGACCAAATCACCGCATTCGAGCATGATCGAATGCTTGACGTCCGGCAATACCACCAGCTTGGCATTCGGCATGATATCCGCAATCTGTTCATTCAGGCGCGGCGGACAACCGCCGTCGTTTTCGCCCGTCAGCACCAGCGATGGCGCGGTGACTTCGGCCAGCCATGGGGCCATTTCGGTTTCCGCGTAAATGTCGAAGACATTGAGGAAAACCTCGGTATCCGTCCCGATAACCTGATCCATTCGGGCTTCAATGACCGCTGGGTGGGCTTTGATGAAAGCGTCGGTGAACCAGCGGTTGGCCAGGGTCGCGAGGATCTCCGGCACGCTGTTTGTGCGCATGGCTTGCACCACGGCGCGCACTTTGGCGCTGTCGTTCTCGGTGCGAAAGGCTGCTGTTGACAGCAGACCCAGCGACAGCACCCGCTCGGGAAAGGCCCGGGCATAGGCGGGGCCGATCATGCCGCCCAACGAATGCCCGGCAAAGTGCGCCTGCTCAAACCCCGTTCGCGCCCGTACACGCTCCAGATCCGCCACCAGCTCATCGAGCCCAAAGCCTCCGTCGGGCAGGGGCGAGGTACCATGACCGCGCAAATCGTAGGTGACGACGGTAAAATGCTGGGTCAGCAGCGGCATTGCCTGGTCCCAGGTACGCCGCGCTGCGCCGATACCATGGATCAGGATCAAAGGCGGGCCATCGCCGCTTATGCTGTAGTCGCACTCAATGGCTTGGGTCATCATCAGTCCTCCACTCTTCCCGTATCGCGCCGCAAGCCCACCTAGCCCACGGCGGAGAGTTTGGGTGTCGAGCGGTCGGTAAAGTGCGGCATGACTTCCTCAGCAAAGCACTGAATGGCATCCAGCGTGTCCTGTTGTTCGAGACCAAAATTCATATTCATGATGACCCGGTCGATGCCAAGCTCCAGATAGGGACCGAGCTTGTCGATCATCTCTGAGGGCGTGCAGATCAGCAGGCTTTTTTCCAGCTCTGCGGCGGATTGCTGGCGGGGGATTTGCCGGATCATGCCTGCGTCGACCAGACCGGGGCCAAGGTAGATGTTGTCGAAGCGGCAATAATAATCGTAGGCCGCTTTGTTCTTGCGGGTTCTTTCCGTCTGCGAAGACGCCAGATGCGCCACGCGGGACAGCGACAGCGTCAGGTGGTCACCGGCACCATCCATATCGGCTTTACCGCGATTGAAGGCCTCGACCTGATCAACCAGCATCTGGTGATTACCGGAAAGCGGCGTGGTCTGAATGTGGAAACCGCGTTTGGTGCAGTGGTAAATGCCTTCCGGATTCATCACGGCCATCATCATCGGCGGCCCGCCGGGGCGAACGGGACGGGGCATGATGGTCAGAGGGTCGAACTGGTAGTACTTGCCAGCCCAGCTGACTTCTTCCTCGCTCAGCAGAGCCTGTAACACGTCGAGACTTTCGTCAAAGCGCTCCCGCGTTTCATCCATTGGTACGTCCAAGCGCTCCATCTCAAACTTAAACGCCCCCCGTCCCACGCCAAGAAACAGCCGTCCCTCACAGAAAATATCCGCAACAACCACTTCACCGGCGTAGGTCCGCATGTCGTGGAGCGGCAACACCACAACACAGGTCAGAATCTTCACCTGCTTGGTGTGTGCCGCGAGCTTGACGGCGAAGGTCAGGGGCGCTGGCATCATCAGGCAGTTCACCAAATGGTGCTCTGTGATCGACACCGCATCGAAGCCGAGCCGGTCAGCCAGCATCGCTTGATCGATCATGTCCTGATAGACCCGATCACCACCGTAGTTTTTGTCCGGGTAGTCCGAAGACAGCTGAACACTGAATTCCATGAGACCAACGCCCTCTGTTCCGATATCTCAAAGGACAGTGCGGCAAAATGGACCCTGATGAAAGTCTGCTAGCGTCATTGTGTGAAGGCGCGGGCAGGCAAATTGTCTCAGCAGGCTTGGGGCTATGCTAAACCAGCTTCAACAGCTCAAGCCAAAGGGCCGCGACACGATGAAAATAAAGGCCATCCACGTCTACCAGCACGACTTGCCAATCATCGGCGGTCCCTACGTCATGTCCAGTGGACCGCTGCATGCGCTCGACACCACGTTGGTGAGGGTTGAGGCTGAAAATGGGGTGGTTGGTTGGGGGGAAACCTGTCCACTCGGGCCGACCTATGCGCCCGCCCATGCTGAGGGCGCGCGGGCGGCGCTGTCGGTCTTGGCACCGGGGCTGATCGGGGCAGACTTGACCCGTCCCCGGCAGGTACACCAGACCATGAATGCGCTGTTGAGCGGTCACGCTTACGCAAAAGCCGCGCTCGACATTGCCTTGTTTGATGCGTTGGGAAGGTTGCTTGACCGCAGCGTCGCCGACCTGTTGGGCGGACAGGTTCAGGCGAGCGTGCCGTCCTACGTCGCTCTCAACGTCGCACCCGCTGGAGAAACAGCCCGCCTCGCCACGGAAGCGGTAAAGGCCGGTTATCGGCGTTTGCAACTCAAGGTCGGAGGCCGCGACGTGGTGGAGGACATTGATGCAGCCAAAGCGGTGTTTGCTGCGGTCGGCAGCGAGGCCACGCTGGTTGTCGATGCTAATCGCGGGCTCAGCCGCGAAGGGGCGCTGCAGCTCTCGCGAGGGCTGGCGGACGTGCCCTTGGTGATCGAACAGCCTTGCGACGGTCTGGAAAACTGCCTGACACTCCGGCCCATGCTGCATCACCCCTTGTACATTGACGAAAGCGCGGATGATTTGGTGCAGATTGCGCGGCTGGTCGGGAACAGGCTGGTCGATGGATTTGGTATGAAGGTCACGCGGTTGGGCGGGCTCCAGCCCATGATGGCCTTTCGGGACTTGTGCGAAGCGGGGGGAGTGCCTCACACCTGTGACGATTCCTGGGGCGGGAACATCATCACTGCGGCCTGTATTCAACTCGCCGCAACCGTAAAGCCAAGCAATCTTGCCGGAGTTTGGAGCGCCCAAGCCTACCTCGATCACCACTATGACCCGGTCTCAGGCCCTGAAGCCCGCAAGGGTCGGTTTAATGTTTCCACCGAGCCCGGCTTGGGCTTATCCATCGACCCCGAACAGTTTGGCAATCCGGTCTTTTCTGTCTGTTGAAGAGTGGCGGATGCGTCGGGCGTCCTCTATCGGCTCAGACGCAGCAAGGCGATGATGGCTTTGCCCATAAACCGCCACTTGGTGCGCAGAAAATAGTCGCGACGGACCAGCCTTAAGCTTGAGCCTTGATTTCAGCGGCGAGGTGTTCATGTTGTCACCAAGGACCTGGCGCACTTGCGTCCAAGGTCGCCGTTTTTGCCCGTGGTTTTCCGGGACAGTTTGCGCCAGAATGCGCAGACACTACCGCAACAAGGAACCCAATTTATGACCCGCGTGATGCTTTCCACTGCCGCCCTGATCCTGACGGCAGGAACCGCAACAGCCCATACTGCCAATGCAATGCACAGCCATAGTGAAGTGGTGATTGCCGTGGGTGCGCTGGTCGCTTTGGGTGTTATTGCAACGCGCTTGATCAAGCGCGCACGCTAGCCGCGCCAAAACACTTCGGCCTTCGAAGGTTTCGACCCTTGCCGCGTTGCTTTGTCCTAGTTGGACAGGGCAGCGGTCAGCATGGTGAGTTGGTAGTGTGCCGTAAGGATTTCTTCTTTGAGCCGTTCAGTCTTCTGACGGTTGTTGAAGGTGTTCGGGGTCTTGGCCAGCTTGGCCTCGAGCTTGGCGACTTTGGTGCTTAGCAGAATAATGTCGGCTTTGGTTGCGACCTGCTGTTGCTCCTGCTTGAGGCTGTGGCTACCCCGTACACTTGGGGTCGCGTCCGCCTCTGCCTGCGCGATAGGCACGCAAAGCGGCTGTTCCAGAATTTCGGTATCGTTGATGCAGTAGTACTCGGTGACAACCTCCGGCTCATTATTGCCGAACAGGTTGAGCAGTTGTGCATGGGCACTGCCCGGAAGGCAAAGCACCGCGAAGACGTACCACGCCGTCTTGCCCTGGCTCCGGAAGATGTC
>PAFB01000079.1 GCA_002700865.1 Rhodospirillaceae bacterium | reverse complement strand
TTAAATGTCCCATCGAAGCGGTGGCGTAAAATGCCTGGGCGCTAAAAAAATGAAGCGACCGCGGTAATAGCTTCCGCAGACGATAGGGCAATTTTCATTTTGCTCGTTCAGCGCCAAAGATGGTACACCCGCCCGTCGTTTGCAACTTTGGTTATCCACAGGATGGTCCGCGTGATCTTAATTGGACTGGGAAGCAACTTGCCGCACCCTCAAATTGGTCCACCAGAGACCGTTTTACGGGTGGCCATCAAAGAAATACACGCAAAGGTTGGTGCTGTTCAACGTATTTCTCCGTTTTTGAGCACAGAACCT
This sequence comes from Rhodospirillaceae bacterium, assembly GCA_002700865.1. Classification (GTDB taxonomy): domain Bacteria; phylum Pseudomonadota; class Alphaproteobacteria; order UBA7985; family UBA7985; genus UBA7985. Next base: position 10,013 of record PAFB01000079.1, on the reverse strand, counting down.
GTGCCAAAGTCGGACCAGCCTTGGTATCAGAACGCGGTTTGTGAAATCGAGTCGGCCTTGCAACCCGCTGATTTATTGGCGGGCTTGCATGAAATCGAGGCGGCTTTTGGTCGCGTTCGCAGCGTGCGCAATGCCGCGCGCATTCTGGATCTGGACCTGCTGATCTACCATGACCGCATCGACCCCATCGGCCCACCGATCCTGCCACACCCGCGTATGTTCGAGCGGGATTTCGTCATGGAGCCGCTGGGCTGGATCTTGGGGGCAGAGGCGGCGCGGCGGCTGGCTGATTCTGACTAGAACCCGGATGCGTGACCGTCTTTGCGCGGGTCAGAGCCGGCGGAGAGAAAACCGCTGTCGTGGTGCAACCAAATCCCCTGTCCGCCGCCAATCGCCTTTTCCGGGATCTCCAGCTGATGGCCGAGGTCCTGCAAGCGCTGGCGCAGCAAGGGCGGCACCCCGGCTTCGCACTGCACGCCGCCGGTTTTTGGTGAGGCGTGGACGCGGGGCAGGTCAAGCGCTGCTTGAATATCCAGCCCGTAATCAATCATCGACGTCAGCACATGCGCCTGCCCTTGAGGCTGGTAGTCAGCGCCCATGACACCGAAAGACATTTGCACAGCCTCCCCCCGCGTCAGCATGGCCGGAATAATCGTGTGCAAGGGGCGTTTTCCCGGTCCGTAGGCGTTGGGGTGGCTGGGATCATCAATGCGGAAGCTGCGGCCCCGGTTCTGGAACACCACACCCGACTTGGGTGCCGTGAGGGTCGAACCGAAGCTGTCGAAGACCGATGAAATCAGGCTGATGGCATTGCGGTCGCGATCGACGACGGTGAGGTAAACCGTGTCGCTGTGCCCCGGATAATCGGGGACAGGGACGGGCGAGAGGGTACGGTCCATGGCAATTTTTGCCGCTTGGGCATCCATCCGCGCCGGGTCGAGCACGGCATCAACGGTCGCGGGCATGTGCTCGAGGTCGGCGAAGAAGGCGTCGCGGTCGGCGTAGCCCAGATGCGCAGCCTCGATCTGCTGATGAAAGCGTTCCAGCGACAACGGATCGCTGGACGAGGTGTCCAGCCGGGACAGAATCTGCATAATCTCCAAGGCGACCAGACCCTGTCCGTTGGGCGGGATCTCCCACAGCTGATAGCCCTTATAGTCGGTGCTGATCGGGTCCACCCAGGAACTGTGGCTCGTGGCAAAGTCCTCGGCCTGATGCAAGCCGCCCAAGCCCTGCAGCTTAGTCAGCATGTCGTCCAGTACCCAGCCCTCATAGAACCCCGCTCGCCCCTTTGCGCCGATTTCAGCCAAGGTCCTCGCCAGAGCCGGAAACACCATGCGTTGCCCCACGTCGGGCAATTTACCGCCCGGAAGCAGCAAGGCGAGGGCGTCGGGGTCCTGCTTGATCAAATCGACTTCGAGCCGCCAGTCGCTGCGCACGCGGTCATGCACGGGAAAGCCCTCGGCCGCGTAGCGCCGGGCTGGCTCGATGGCGCGGTCGATGCCATAGGTGCCAAAGCGCTCAAGCAAGGTGATGTAGCCATCAACAGCGCCGGGGATTGTTACAGAATGGGGATGGTTGCGGACGGGCTTCACAGCGCCGGGGAAAGCTGCACTGACCGCCTCAAAACTCGCCGCCGCGGGCGCGCGGCCTGAGGCGTTAAGACCATGCACCGGCAAACGGCCGGCTTCCGCATAGAGTGCAAAAGCATCCCCGCCCAGGCCCACGGACTGCGGCTCGACCACGCACAACACCAGCACAGCCGTAATCGCAGCATCGACCGCGTTGCCGCCTTCGCCGAGCACGCGCAGGGCCGCTGCGGTCGCCAGCGGATGAGACGTTGCAACCGCGCCCGATTCAGCCATAACTGTTGAGCGACCGGGAAGTTCAAAATTACGCATAGAAATGACCCTGTACTGACTGGTTAAATGCAGGCCACCGGACCTATATCACCGGGAAAAGTGTAAGACGATAGAATGAGGGACCCACCCCATGACCATGTTGTGGCAGCCAAGCGAAGAGCGGATTGCTTCGGCAAATCTGACGAAGTTCCAAACGTATATCAACGAGCGTTTTAATCGGGACTGCCGTTCTTTTTGGGACCTACACGACTTCTCCGTGCATGATAACGAGCGGTTTTGGCAAGGATTCTGGGATTATGCCGGCGTGATCGGCGAGCAGGGTGAGCGGGTCCTCGTCGATGGCGACAAAATGCCGGGGGCCCGGTACTTCCCCGACGGTACCCTGTCGTTTGCTGAAAACCTGCTGCGCCCGGATGAGCGCGCGGACAGCGACGAGGTCGCGCTGATTTTTCAGGCTGAAGACCGCCTCAAGGAGCAAGTCATCTGGCGCGACCTGATCGCGCGCGTTGGACGGATGCAGGCGCTGTTGCTTGAGGCTGGCGTGGAAGAGGGCGACCGGGTTGGATTTGTGCTGCCAAACTGCCCGACCTCCATCGTCGTTGCCATGGCTGCCAACGCGATTGGCGCGGTCTGGTCGTCGTGCTCGCCAGATTTCGGGGTCAACGGCATTCTCGACCGGTTTTCGCAGACCGAGCCCAAAGTTCTGGTTGTCTGCGATGGCTATTTCTACACCGGCAAGACCTTTGACACGCGCGAAAAGTTTGCTGAAGTGCTGGCGCAACTGCCGTCTGTGGAGCGCAGTTTCATGCTGGGATTTGTCGACGCTGATGCCGATGTCGGCGAGGTCCTTGCCGGGCGTGCTGAACGGTTGGATGTCGCGCTGGCACGGCATCATGCCGCCACCAAGCCGCACTTCAAGCGACTGAACTTCAACGCCCCCATGGTGATCATGTTCTCTTCGGGCACCACGGGGAAGCCCAAGTGCATCGTGCATGGACAGGGCGGGGTGTTGCTCAAGCAGCTGACAGAGCACTTGCTCCACAACGATACCGTTCCCGGTGATCGGACGTTCTTTTTCACCACCTGCGGGTGGATGATGTGGAACTGGCTGATCACCGGCTTGCAGACCGGTGCGACCGTCATGCTCTATGACGGCTCGCCGTTCGCGCCGGACCCGCTGGTGCTGTGGCGGTTTGCTCAGGAGCATGGCATCACCGGTATGGGGCTGTCGGCCAAGTATGTCGATGCGCTCAACAAGCAGGAAGTGCGGCCCAAGACCGTGGGCGATTTTGCGGCCATGCGGTGCATTGCCTCGACCGGTTCGACGCTGGTGCACGAGAGCTTTGATTACCTTTATGAGCACGTGAAAACCGACGTGCAGGTCATGTCTTGTTCGGGGGGGACGGACTTGCTTGGGTGCTTTGTCTCCGGGGCCCCCACGCTGCCGGTTTACCGGGGCGAGCTACAAGTGCCGGGGCTGGCGATGGACGTGCAGGTTTACGACGAAGACGGCGAGCCGATGCGCGATGGTCGGGGGGAGCTCGTCTGTACCAAACCGTTTCCATCCATGCCGCTGGGCTTTTGGGGGGACGAGGACGGCAGTCGCTACCACAGCGCTTACTACGAGCGCTTTCCCAACGTCTGGACCCACGGCGATTTCATCGAAATGACCGAGAACCAAGGCTACATCATCCATGGCCGCTCAGACGCCACGCTGAACCCCAGCGGGGTCCGGATTGGCACGGCTGAGATTTACCGGCAGGTCGAAACCCTGCCGCAGATCAAGGAAAGCATCGTGATCGGGCAACCCTGGGCCGGGGATACGCGTGTGGTTTTGTTCGTCGTGATGCAGGAAGGCGAGAGCCTGACCGATGGGCTGCGTGAAAAGATCAAGGTCAAGATCCGCCACGGCGCCTCACCCCGCCACGTCCCCGCCAAGATCGTCGAAGTCGCTGACATCCCGCGCACGCGCTCAGGGAAGATTGTCGAACTCGCCGTGCGTTCGGTGGTCATGGGCGAAGATGTGAAGAACGTGGAGGCGCTGGCCAATGCCGAAGCGCTCAACAATTTTCGCGATCTCGACGTGCTTCAACAAGACTGACTTACACGCGCGCGCGTTTGGGCTACAGTGCGCGGGTAAAGTCCACTGATCAAAGACAGTTCTATGCCGGTCATTACCACCATTGAAGATTTACGGCTGCTGGCCAAGCAGCGGGTCCCGAAAATGTTCTACGATTACGCTGACAGCGGATCGTGGACAGAGCAGACCTATCGCGAGAACACGTCAGACTTCGAAAAAATCCGTCTGCGCCAGCGCGTCGCCGTGAATATGCAAGGGCGCAGTCTGGCAACAAAAATGGTGGGTCAGGACGTCACCATGCCGGTTGCGCTCGCGCCGACGGGGCTCACGGGGATGCAGCACGCAGACGGCGAAATCCTCGCTGCCAAAGCCGCGGAAGCCTTCGGCGTTCCGTTTACGCTGTCGACCATGTCGATTTGCTCCATCGAGGACGTGGCCGCACACACAACCAAGCCGTTCTGGTTCCAGCTGTATTTCATGCGCGACCGGGACTACATCGAGCGCCTGATCAAGCGCGCCCATGTCGCCGGATGCTCGGCGCTGATGGTGACCATGGACTTGCAGATCCTCGGACAGCGGCACAAGGACGTAATCAACGGCCTGTCTGCGCCGCCAAAGCTGACCCTTGCGAACATGATGGATATGGCAACCAAGCCGCGCTGGTCGCTGGGTATGCTGGGCACAAACCGCCGCACGTTTCGCAATATCGACGGACATTTGGATACCGTCGACGGCCTGACTTCACTGGCGAAATGGACCGCCTCGCAGTTTGATCAGCGGTTGAGCTGGGACGATGTTGCGTGGATCAAAGAACGCTGGGACCGAAAGCTGATCATCAAGGGCATTATGGATGAAGAAGACGCGCTAATGGCCGTGAAGACGGGTGCGGATGCTATTGTCGTGTCCAACCATGGCGGCCGTCAGCTCGACGGCGCGCGCTCTTCTATCGCCAAGCTGCCGGGCATTGTTCAAGCCGTGGGCGATCAAGTCGAGGTCCATATGGACGGCGGCATTCGCTCGGGTCAGGACGTGCTCAAAGCGATGGCGCTGGGGGCCAAGGGGACTTATATCGGCCGGGCTTTCCTCTATGGCCTGGGGGCCATGGGGCAGGAGGGCGTGACCAAAGCGTTGGAAATCATCCAGAAGGAAATGGATGTCACGATGGCGCTCTGTGGTCGGCGGAACATCGAAGCGTTCAATCTCGACAACCTGATCCCCAAGAGCGAGCTGACAGCAAACGATTACATGTAACGGCTGGTTCAAAAAGCTTTCCGGACGCATGCAATTTGATTCCAGAATGGGCGCTGGGATGCGGTTATGCGTCAATCTGGCGGGTTGGCGCGGTGGTCGGCCTTGGGGCGGTCGCTTAGGTCTGAGTGACACGACACCGATCAACAGCACCAAGGACCTCGAACCATGAGCCTCACCCCCGCTGTTTCCGCCATTCTCGCCAACTATGACGCCGAAAACCCCGGCACCCGCGCCAAGTTGGTGCAGATGCTCAATCATGGCCGCTTGGGGGGGACGGGGAAAATGGTGATCCTGCCGGTTGATCAGGGCTTTGAGCACGGCCCGGCACGTTCTTTCGCGCCCAATCCGATGGGCTATGACCCGCTGTACCACTGGCAGCTCGCCATCGACGCCGGCCTGAATGCCTTTGCCGCGCCGATTGGGCTGTTGTCGGCGGGGGCGGGGTGCTTCGCCGGGCAGATTCCGACAATCCTCAAGGTGAACAGCTCGAACAGTCACGCGCTCAACGCCGATCAGGCGCTGACCGGCAGCGTCGATGACGCCCTTCGTCTGGGCTGCGCTGGGGTTGGTTACACGCTGTACCCGGGATCAGAGCAACAGTTCGATATGCAGGAAAAGCTGCGCCAGTTGACCCAAGACGCCCGCGACGCTGGCCTGGCGGTGGTGGTGTGGAGCTATCCGCGCGGTGGCGGGCTGAGCAAGGAGGGTGAGACCAGTCTCGATGTCATTGCCTATGCCGCCCACATCGCCGCGCTAATGGGCGCTCACATCATCAAGGTCAAACCGCCCAAGCCCCGCATCGAACAGGCGGCGGCCAAAGCCCACTACGAAGGCCGCGACTGGGCGCGTTTGGAAGACCGCATCGCTCACGTGATCCAATCGGCCTTTGATGGGCGGAGGATCGTGATTTTCTCCGGCGGCGAAGCCAAGGGAACAGGCGCTGTGGCCGAAGAAATTGCGGCCATCGCCCGCGGGGGTGGTTCGGGCTCGATCATTGGCCGTAACGCCTTTCAGCGCCCGCGCCAGGACGCGCTGGCTCTGCTCGACCAGTTGATCGAGATTTACCGCCTGCAGGCAGCGCGGGAGCAAGCGACCATGGGGGTTGAACAAGCCGCGTGAGTGCCCTAACCACCGCCTTTGAGCAAGCCTGCGCCCGCGCGGCGGTGGCGTGCCAGCCGTGGATCGGCCAGCGCAACAAAGGAGCCGCAGATGCGGCGGCGGTTGCGGCCATGCGTGCGGCTTTCGCGACGGTGCCAATGATCGGCCGCATCGTTATCGGCGAAGGTGAGCGTGACGAAGCGCCCATGCTGTTTATCGGTGAGCAGGTCGGGGAGGGGCGCGGGGAGGCTGTGGACATTGCTGTAGACCCGCTGGAAGGCACAACTCTATGCGCAGAAAACCGTCCCGGCGCCCTGTGCGTGGCTGCGTTTGCGCCACGGGGAGAACTGCTGCACGCGCCCGATGTTTACATGCAGAAGCTTGTCGCTGGGCCGGGGCTGAGGCTGCTCCCCGATGATCTCGACCGACCCGCAGAAGACGTGTTGGCGCGATTGGCGGCGGAGGTTGAGGGGCCCTTGCGCGTGGTGATGCTCGACCGCCCTCGACACCGGCCAATGATGGAGGCGGCGCGCGCGGTCGGGGCGGCGTTGAGCTTGATTGCTGATGGTGACGTAATGGGCGCGCTGCAAACCGCGCTGACCGACAGCGCAACCGGTTTGCCGCCTTACCATGTCTATATGGGAAGCGGGGGCGCGCCTGAAGGGGTTCTTGCCGCCAGTGGCCTGAAAGCGCTGGGCGGTTCGATGCTGGGGCGATTGCTGTTCCGTGACGAGGCTGAACGCGCCCGAGCGCGCAATCTTGGCCTGCATGATTTAGAACGGGTCTACACCCTGAGCGATCTCGCCTCTCCAGCCGCCCATCTGGTGCTTGCCGGCGTGACAGCGGACGTGCTCGACGGGGTGCAGGGAGGGCGCGTGCATGTTCTCACCTTGAGCCCGGATCAGCCCCCACGCCGTCAGTTTCTGACGCTCTGAGGCACGCCGGGACATGGCACAAAAAAAGGGACGCCGGTAACAGCGTCCCTTTTGTCGTCTTCAGACCGGTTGCTACGGTGCTTCAGGCCAGCCTTACTGCTTGAAGACGTAAGTGTTGAGGCGGTCGGAGCGGTTATCCTTGTAAACCGTGCTGATTTGTACCGTCAGCATGCTGCCGTTGCGGGTCATGATGGCGCTCCGCTTGGCAATGCTGCTGTCCCACACGGCGAGGATGCTGTTCGCGCTGGTGGCTGGATCGCTGACGGAAGCGGTCAGTGGCTGTGCGCTGGTCCAAGCCCAGGCGCAATCTGTAGGGGAGCAAGAGCCCCAGGCCTTGGCCTTCACCGATGCACCATCGACGTTGATTTTCAGCTTGGTGATGCCCCGCGTGTTGGGGTCTACGTTCTTCCAAACGCCTTCCAGCTTGTCGAGGTTGGTCGAGGGCAGCAGCAGGCTCAGGTCCAGCACTGGACGGCCAGGCAGGACAGAGGGGTTGATGATCGTTGGCCTTTCGCTGACAGCAGGCATCTCGAAAACCGGAAACTCAAACGCAGGAACATTAACCACCGGCGTTTCCAGAATGGGGGCTTCAAGCAGGGGAATGATCAAGCCGGGGTTCACCAGTGTTGGCAGGCGCTTGAACGTGTAGCTGTGAAAGGTATCAGCCCGATTGTCCTTGAAGTCCGAGGCGTTGTCTACGACCAGCAGACGGCCAGAACGGTAGGCGTTGAGGATCGACATTTTGTGGGACTGATCATAAACCGCGACAATCCGGTCGGCGGTTTTTGGATCGGTGCTGACGCTGTTCGCCAGAGGGGTGGCAGGGACTTCGCCCCAGGCACAATCATTGGGCACACAAGCGCCCCAGGCGGCCATTGAGACAACAGCACCATCGCCGCCAATCACGACCTTGGTCAGACCGCGGGTTTCGCTGTCGATGTTGACCCAGGTGCCGCGCAGGTCGGAGAGGTCTGCTGACGCGGTCGCAGCAGCGGTGAGGCCAGCAGCAGCAATCAGAGAGGCTGTAGCGAGTTTGGAGAAGCAAGCAGAGAGTTTCATGATGATTAAGCTTTCATTTCGTCTTGGGTGGTGTCGGGGTGTGAGGTTTTCCGACGTGACGAAGAGCTTGATACAGACCCACTGTTGCGCGCTTTTATCAGAATGTTTGCGCTGTTGCAGGGGTTTGAAACAGTTGTTTGTTCTTTATTTCAGGGCATTTCAGAGAATTTTATCAATCTTTGTGACATCCCCTACCGACCCACACCGGCGCTCTACACAAGCAAAAGGGCCGGGAGGATGCGGCTTGATCCTCCCGGCCCCGTTTAGGCGGGCCGTCAGGCCCGGCGTGACGCCTTAGAAATGCAGCGGTACGGACGTATCCTTACCCGCGTAGACTTGGGCTTCGAACTCATCGACCCCATTCTCGGTCTGCGCGCGCACCTTGTAGAGGCCCGGTTGCATGTACATTGAACCCGAGGTCTCAATCGGCTGCTTGACGACGACTTCGCCATCCAGCGTCATGATGGTGGCAAAGAAGACGCCAGCCTGACTGCCCGGCATGTGCAGCGACAGACGACCGATGTTCAAGTCGGTGCGGCGGCTGATCGGGTTTTCCGGGTCACTGGTCACGTTCAGGGTTGCCTCATAGCCCGGCAGTTCCAGCGCAATGTCGAACGTGCCGCCGAATTCCGGCAGTGGAATACGCGCGCCCGTGCCGATATCGCGGTAGCCCCGCGCTTGCCCGGCGACACCGGTCATGCTCCATTCGAGGTCAGGCAGCTCGCCTTCAACGCCCGGTGCCAGCAGCACCAGCACTTCGTTGAGCTCTTCGGGAACTGGGATCTGGTTGCCTTCTTCGGGAACGTTGTTGGCGATGGCCTGTGCCGTGCTGAGTGGGTCGAGGATGTAACTCAGGTTGAGCCGCAGGCTCTGCAACGCGGCGAGGTAAGCATCCCGCTCAGCCACCAGCGCAGCAATATCCACCGGTTCTGTGGTGCCGGCAAAGGCGCCGAAGTCAAGGCTGGTGACGGTCAGCTGGCGATTCCGCAGAGCCTCGTTCAGGAGTGTTTCCAGACGGGTGTTTTCATCATTCAGCAGGGCATTCTCGGTATTGGCTGCGTTCAACTCATCGGAGATGGCGTCGATTTCAGCGTCTTTCTCGTCGATTATCGCCTCTTGCTCGGCGAGCGAGGAGACAAGCTGCTGGTTATTCACATCGGCCCGCTCAAGCGCGCGCTCCTGGTCCGCGATTGTCCCTTGGGCGTCTTTGAGCAGCGCTGCGAGGTTGGCGTTTTCGGCTTGGAGATCGGCGACTTCACCTTCAAGCCGGGCAATCTCGCCCTGCAAACGCGCCACTTCGTCGTCACAGTCTTTCAGGGCTGCTTCGAGTTGTTCGATGATCGCTTCCTGATCGGCAAGGGCACCGGCGAGGCGCGAAAGTTCTTCGTTGGCGGCGGCGAGGTTCTGCAGCGCTTCGTCTGCGCGGCGTTCCGCGTTGGCGAGCTGATCAGATGTCTCGCGCAGGGCGTCGAGTGTCTGGTCCAGCGTCTCCCGCAAAGCCCGCTCGGCGCTGTCATCCTTGACGGCGATGTTCTCCACCGCTTTTCGGAACCCGTCGATCAACTGGTCTGCCCGATTGGCGTCAACGTAGGTGCCGCCGGTGAGGTCGGCGATACAGCGGATCTGGTTGGCGTCGCGGGCGTTGAGGTCGAAGCCGATGACGTGAGCGGTCATTTTGGCCCCGCCTGCCTGCAGGTCGCGGATGACCTGACAGGGATCAACGCCACA
>PAFB01000078.1 GCA_002700865.1 Rhodospirillaceae bacterium | reverse complement strand
TTCGAATCCCTGTGGGTCTTGGCGGTGTAAAGAATATCACCCTTCCGCCCACATACGTTGGTGAAGCGCTAAAGGTCAAGAAACCCGCAACCGTGACAACCTGCGGACGAGCAGGGGCTAAAGGTCGATTCCTTCATACCAATCGGCCAGAGGTTCATAGTATTCCGGGTGCATCCCCGCTTCGGAACGCGCCGGCTTGTTGAAAGGCCGCTTAACCTGACCGTGGAAGTAGGTGCGCACCAGTTCATGCCACGTGGTCTCACGCTCCAGCCCACGCGCATCGGCAACGTGCTCAAACCAGCGTCGCCCGACCGCCACGTGACCGATTTCATCCTCATAGATGATTTCCAGCGCGGCGACTGTCTCCAAATCTCCAACGTGCGTGAACTTGTCGATCATCATGGGCGTCACATCCAACCCGCGGGCTTCAAGCACCATGGGAACAACAGCCAGCCGCGCGAGAATATCACCTTTTGTTGCTATAGCGCTTTCCCACAGGCCGTTGTGTGCCGGCAACTCGCCATAGGCACCGCCCAGAGCCGTCAGCCGGTCATGCAGCAGCAAAAAGTGCTTCGCCTCATCATCCGCAACCCCGATCCACTCGCGATGAAAGGCATCGGGCATGGGAACATCCCAGTATCGGGCCGCGACATCGAGAGCGAGATTGACGGCATTCAGCTCAATATGCGCGATAGCATGCAACAGCGCGCGTCGCCCCTCCGGCGCGCCGGTGATTTTGCGCTTCGGCACGTCATTGGGCGAAACCAGCAGCGGACGGTCCAGGCGGCCCGGCCGATCCGTCAAACCCGGGTTGGACCGCTGTTCTAAAGGCTCAACCTGCGCGCCTTGCGCTCGCCATGCCGCCACCCACCGGCGTGTTTCCCGGCACTTTTCAATCGGATCCTCGATACTCAGCGATCGCGCCGCCGCCGCAAATAGGCTCATGCCAGCGCCTTAGCCCAATTCCTGTGCCGCAGCCAGCACCGTATCCACGTGCCCCGGCACCCGCACCTTTCGCCACGCCGAGGCAATTTTGCCGGTTCGGTCAATCAGAAAGGTTGAGCGTTCGATTCCCATGTACTTATTGCCGTACATCGACTTCTCTTTCCAAACATCGTAGGCCTCGCACGTGCCTTGCTCGAAGTCTGAAGCCAGTGTGAAGGTGAGTTCTTCCTTCTCAATCCACTTGTCGAGCCGCTTTACTTCGTCCTTGGACATTCCGATGATCACGGTATCGGATGAACTAAAGTCACCTAAAGCATCCCGAAAACCACAAGCTTCCTTGGTACAACCTGAAGTCAAGGCCTTGGAATAGAAGAATATTACGACCTTCTTCCCCCGCAAGTCACTTAGCTTAACGCTCCCGCCACCATTGGTCGGAAGGTCAAAATCAGGGGCCATATCGCCAACGTCTACACTCATGGAAACCTCAAAAATTGCGTTCAGGGAAATCAGGGCATCAGGGACGTGGTTCCATCAGGAAGGCAGGTCAACCAGAGCCTGAAAAAATCGTCACCCGGCTGTCGTCAATTCCCTGCCAAAAAACGAGACTCGGGGCTACTATTTTGATGCGGAATCAGGTACTTAATCTGCAATGAACTGGCTTGTGCGATTGCTGACCTTTGCGCTGTTCCTGGTTTTGGCTGGAACGGTTGGGGCCGCTTTTGTGCTGGAACGGGCCTCGCGCTATCCAGTCGAAGCCAATTTTCTGACACCATGGCTGGAACGAAATGCCTCTGAGCAGATCGAAGGCGGCACCGTCAGCATCGAAAAAACCCGCATCGCTCTGGAGCCAGGCGAAGGCGGCGCACGGCTGCTGCTGACCGGTGTCCGTGCCAGCGGCGGTGGCGCAGCCAAGCCGCTCGATATTGGCGAAATGACAGTGGCTTTGTCCTTGCCAGACATGCTGATCGGCCGAGCGCGGCTCACCCGCATCACCATCGATGATCTCAGCTTTGGCGCGCGACGCACACGGGATGGACAATTCGCCTTCTCGATCGCGCCACGCTCAAACCAACGCGATATCATGGCGCTGAGCGGCATTCCGGGTTTGGGCAGCGTCGCAGAAGCTTCAACCGATGATAGCGGCCAAGGCGCCGAGACCGGGCTGACCGCACCCGTGACGACCAACGCGCGCACCACGGGCGACGCATCCCCCGATCCTTTGAACCAGCTACGCCAACTGTTGCGCGCCCGTGATGGTATGTTCTCCCGCTTTGAAACGCTTAAACTCACGGGCGGGTCTGTGATTTTCGATGACGCCGCTACCGACGAGCGCATCGTCATCCATGACGCCACCATGACCTTGTCCGCCGAGCAAAACTTCGCCAAAGCCGAAGTCGACGGCCTGTTCGAAATCGGCAGCAGTTTTTCCAGCGGGCAGGTCGCTTTGACCACACCGCTGACGGGCATTGGCGTCGATGTTGTCACCCGACTGCAAGACGTCACCCTTGCTGATTTCACCGCCTATCTTCCAGAGACTCTTCGGGCAGAGCAGCGGTCTGAACCCGTCGATCTCACCTTTTCCGGCAGCTTTACTGAACAAGGCGACCTGCAACGCTTTGCCCTCGAGCGGTACCCCCTGAGTGCACTGCAACAGGGTCAACCGACCCTCGCCGCGGTCGGGCAGCGCAGGACCGGGGGCGCTGGTGGCTGGGCCGTAGAAGTCCGGGCACCGTCGGAAACCTTTGCCAACGAACCGACGCTGCGCGAGGCACTCAAGGACATCTTCGACTTTGATGGAGCGATCACCGGCGCGGTGCAGTTCGACGTCGCGGAGGACGGTCGCCTGCTGGAGCTGAATTTTGATACGGCTATAGGCCCGGGCATGGTCTCCATCCCATCACTATACCAGCAGCCGATCGATCTCCGTGGTGGCCGGTTTGTTGGCCAGTACACTCCCGCGGGCCTGCGCTTCGATACTTTTGAAATTGCCCCAATCATCAATGGCCGCGACCTGGGCGCGACCCAACTCGCGCTAAGCGTAGATCAATCAAAGCCGGGGGTGGACCGGGTTCGTCTGCGTGTTGAAAACAACTGGCGGCTCAGTGCCGCAGACATCCTCGCCCTGTGGCCTAACCGAAACGAGGATGAGGGCCGCCGATGGTTCCGTGAAAACATTGCCCAAGGCTTAACATCAAGCCAACGGCTTGACCTCGACATCGAAACCGGCGGGGCCGAGACCATCGTCCACAATCTCAGCGCAGACATCGCCTTCTCTGACGGTGTGTTCAAGCTCACCGATGGCTTGGGCTACGCCCGCAATGCCCAAGGCCGCGTCAGGATTGATAATGCGCTGTACCTGATTGATCTGGATGGCAGCAGCCTTGGCCCGCTGAACGGCTCGAATAACGCGATCCGCATCGACCTGCGCGATCCGGCAAGCCCGCGTCTGGCCGTCAAAGGCCAGTTCGACGGCGCTATCCGCGACAGCATCGCTTTCCTAGCCGCTGCCGACATTGGGCTCGAAGACCTGAACACCACGCTCCCGGTCGACCAACTCGGCGGCAGCCTGACCGCTCAGGCCGATATGGCGTTTTCCCTCACCCAGCCCCAAGCCTTTAAGCCGACCTACGACATACGGCTGAACCTGCAGGATCTGAGTGTTGCAGACTACCTCGGCGGTCTGCCCGTCACCGCACAATCTATGCCCCTGCGCATCACGCCCGAGCGGATCGCGGCCAGCGGACCTCTCCGGTTGGGCGCTTTGGCAGCAGACGCCGAGTTGGATATCCGACTGGATGCCAACCGCGTGGAAAATATGACCCTGAAAGCCGTGTTCAGCGGCGATACAGCCGATAGCGGCACGCTGCTCGGCTTCTTGCCAGATTACGTGAAAGGCGAAGTCAGCGGCGACCTCACCTTTGTGCAGGACTTCAGCGGTCGGCGAACCATGGATATCGAAGCAAACCTTGGCCGCGCCATCATTGACCTTGCTCCCCTGCCCTACTTCAAGCCCGTTGGTCAGCCAACCATGGCAACAGCCCGTCTGACCTTTGGCGAGCAAGGATTGGCAACCATTGACACGTTCAAAGTCGATGGCCCCGCTCTACACCTGTTGGGCACGGTCGAAATGGCCGACGACGGCACGGAACTCAGCCGTGCTGCGTTGCGAAATCTGATCATTGGAGACAACAATCTCGGCGCTCTGACCGTGCTGAACGAGCGCGAATTTATGCAAATTCGGATCGAGGACGGGCAACTTGACGGCCGCCCCATCATCGAATCCATCCTCGAAAATCAGGGCAAGCAGAATGCCAGTATTGTCCCCGGCGACAAGGGTGCAGCAGCGTCATCCGGTAACCAAAAGCCTTGGCTGATCAACATCGCCGGCATTCGGCGCTTTGTGGTGCCCGGCGGCAAAGCCTTTACCGACATCAGCCTGTCGGCAACCATCGACAACGGCGCCGTCATTCAATTCGTGTTAGACGCAAAATCCCCCGCAAACCTGCCGGGACGCCCGCCGGAACTGGGCACCTTACAAGCCTCCCTGACCCCGCAAGCCAACGGCTTCTACCGGCTAAGCTTCCAATCCGACGACGCCGGCTCGCTGTTTTCCACCCTGAACCTGACCAATGAAATCCGCGGCGGGGTCATCCGGGTATCAGCAGACAGCGCCCTCCCCCTGCCCAAGGGCGGCTGGTTGGGCTCGATGGAAATGCTCAATTTCTCAGTGGTGGATGCGCCGATCATGGTGCAGCTGCTCTCACTGGCTTCGCTGACCGGTATTCTGGAACTTGCCGCCGTGGGGGGGCTGCAATTCACCCATCTGACCAGCAACTTTACCTATGGCAACAGCGCCCTCTACCTCGACGATCTGCGGATGGCAGGACCATCGGTTGGCCTGACGACCGAGGGCTCCATCGACTTCGAAGCCAAACGCTTCGCACTGCAAGGCAATGTTACGCCATTTAACCTCGTCAGTGAAATCGCAGGCTCAATCCCCGTGCTAGGGCAGGTGCTCACTGGCACAGATGGCGGCGGACTGTTCTCCGCCGGATACAAAGTCGATGGGCCCTTTTCCAGCCCCGCTGTCAACGTGAACCCGTTCCAGATCTTGACCCCGGGCATCTACCGGCAATGGTTCCAGGACATCATTGGCAATAACTAAAGCCCCGCACGGTCAATCCTGCCCTTTGGCGTGACGCATCCCCCATGCCCCGAATAACCGGGCCAGTACCCGGGGACGGGGCTGGCGGCGGCTCATGGCCCGCCAGGGTCAGGAGACGGGGTCTGGCTCGGGAGCCCCGTCCCCGGGGAAAAGAGCCACACCGCGCAGCGGTGTTTCCGCTTGATCCCTGCCCTCACAAAAAAAGAGCGCCATGCCAGCCGCACAACGCTCTCCCATCACAGCCGGCTCCTCGCCTAGGAGAAGCCCAAGCCCTCGGTCTTAGCCGAGGAAGATATTGAAATATCCCAGAAGACTGCCGTCAGACTGAAGCTCAAATTCAATCTCGTTCTCGATGGCAAAACCCGGATCAACCAGCTTTGCAACACGATCGCCAGGGAAGAACATCTCCGTCTCAAACACCTGCCGCGACACCCGAGGTGCAAACACAGCAGCGTGAAGGTGCGGTGCCCGCAGCACGCCTTCCGCGTCATGGTAGGCCGTGGGCATCACCGTCGCTACACTGAACCGACCGGCGCGATCAGCGGAAACCGCTCCGCGATAGCCCTGTTCCACATACTGACCGGCTTCATCGGTTTGCCAGAAATTCAGATGCGCAAATTCGACCAAGTTCTTTTCAGCGTCAAAAACCCGACCAAGCAAGGTGTAAGGGGTGCGCTGGTCAGTCGCGGAATGCAAACGGCTCACCTCGGCCTGCTGAGCAAACTGCAGCTCGGGAACCGTTTCTCCTAAAGTCACTGCTGGCGCATCAGACCAATCTCGTACCGCTTGCGGCATGAAATAAGCCGCCTTTTGGCTGAAAGCAGGGCGTGCGAATAAGCCAGACCCGAGCGCAAGGGCGCCAATCGTCCCTTTAGTGATCAAACCTCTGAGCGATACAGTCTTTATTATATCAATCTCCTGAATTCGATATAATCCCGAGATTGCAATCGCTATGCCTGAGCAAAGACCTGCCGACCAAGGCCGGCCATCCTCCCCCCCCAACAACCAAAAGCCGACAGCCAAAAGCCAACAAAAAAGGGCATGCCGACGCCGCCGACATGCCCCTGTCTCTCATCGCTTGCGAACCGCTGAAATCCTAATGATCCAGACGGGCCAGCAGGCTAGTCTTCGTATACAATTTCAAACCGCTTGGATTTGGAGACCGGCGGGCATTCACGAATGGAAACCTTCTGGCCGACCTCGCACTTGTTTTGAGGATCATGAGCCGCGTACTTCTTCGACTTCTTCAGAAATTTCTTGTAGATCGGATGCATGACACGACGTTCGACAAGAACGGTTGCCGTTTGATCGGCTTTATTGGAGACCACAGTCCCCCGCATGACACGGATAGGCATTTACGCGGCCTCCCCAGAGAGCTTCTTTTCATTAATGATGGTCTTCGCGCGCGCAATCTCTTTCTTGAGCTGGCGCATGCGAGCCGTGTTGTTCAGAACCAGGTTGGCTTTCTGGAAGCGCAGGTTCATCATTTCCTGACGGCCATCGAGGATGTATTTCCGCAGTCCCTCAACGGACATGCCACGCATATCAGTCGCTTTCATCGCTTTGCGTCCTTCTAATCCGTTTGAGTTACATCAGGCCGGGAATGCGCTCGACGAACTTCGTCTTGATCGGCAACTTGGCCGACGCAAGCTCGAAGGCCTCTTCAGCAACATCGCGCGGAACACCGTCGATTTCGAACAGGATGCGACCAGGCGCAACCCGCATGGCCCAGTAATCCGGGGAACCCTTACCCTTACCCTGACGAACTTCAGCGGGCTTGGACGAAACCGGCAGATCAGGGAATACCCGGATCCACAGCTTACCAGCACGGCGCATGCGGCGGTTGATGGTCCGACGAGCCGCTTCGATCTGGCGCGCCGTTACACGTTCCGCTGTTTGCGCCTTCAGGCCAAACTTGCCGAAGGACACTGTGTAACCGCCCTTGGCTTTACCCTTGAGGCGGCCCTTATGGGCTTTGCGGAATTTGGTACGTTTTGGCTGTAGCATGACTTCTGCCTAACCCTTTAGTTGCGCGCGCCGGCGTTATTGCCGCCTGGTGCTGTGCCCGTTGCCTGTGCACCGCCCGTCGCGCGGCGTTCGCTCGCCATCGGGTCGTGCTCAAGAATGTCGCCTCGGTAAATCCAGACCTTGATACCAATGATACCGTAGGTAGTCAGGCCTTCAGCCGTGGCGTAGTCAATGTCTGCGCGCAGTGTGTGCAAGGGAACGCGGCCTTCGCGGTACCACTCAGTACGCGCGATTTCCGCGCCGCCCAAACGGCCAGCGCAGTTGATCCGGATGCCCAGTGCGCCCAGACGCATAGCATTTTGCACCGCCCGCTTCATTGCGCGACGGAAAGAGCCGCGACGCTCCAGCTGCTGTGCGATGTTATCGGCAACCAGCTGAGCATCAATTTCCGGCTTGCGGATCTCGTGGATGTTCAGTGCCACCTCACCACCTGTCAGCTTGGCAAGCTCGCTGCGCAGCTTTTCGATGTCAGCGCCTTTCTTACCAATGATGACGCCCGGACGGGCAGAGTGGATGGTAACGCGCGCACGCTTTGCGGGGCGCTCGATGATAATCTTGGAAATACCCGCCTGACTCAGACGCTTTTCCAGAAACTCGCGGATCGCAAAATCTTCGTGAAGAAGCTTTACGTATTCAGCGCCATCGGCGTACCAGCGGCTGTCCCAGGTGCGGTTGACGCCGACGCGCAGACCAATTGGGTTAACTTTCT
>PAFB01000077.1 GCA_002700865.1 Rhodospirillaceae bacterium | reverse complement strand
TCCGGATAGAGCCCGCCGCGCTCGTCGGTGCGCAAGATGGTTGTGCCGGTGATGTCAGCAGGCATGAGATCGGGCGTGAACTGCACCCGACCAAACTGCAAACCCAAAGCTGCGCCCAGAGAACGAACGAGCGTGGTTTTGCCCAGCCCCGGCCGCGATTCAAGCAACACGTGACCTTTGGCAAAAAGAGCGGTCAGTAGCTCAGCCACGAAGTCCTCCTCGCCCTCAGGGGAGAGAATATCTTTACGCACCTCGGCTGCAATCGCCTGAAAGCGGGCGCCGAAGTGGTCGATGCTTGCCTGATCCAGGCGCAGCTCCTCCACCACCGCCGCGACAGGCGCAGGGGCTACAGGTGCTTCAGCCGGAGTTTCAAGGATCGCATCGTTCATCGTTTCGGTGTTCATACTGTTTCGTCTTTGCTTTTTTGCGTGGGCGCAGAATTTGGTTTGGTTCAGAGCAGAGTAGAGCTGGGCCGGGGGAGCACCAAGGGTCAGTCCCACCGTCCACGGTATCGCTCCGGTACAGATTGTCTGGGTCTCAGACCCGTGTCATCCAGCAGATAGGAGCCTGATCTGGCCCGGTTTTGTTCGAGGGTTGTTGTGCGGTCTATGTTGAACTGCCGATCGGGCAGTCCGGTGTAATAATCCAGCGGATCACCGGCGTCATCCAGACCGCCAACGGACTGCTCATTCAGCAGATCGTCAAGGGCACCATCGGGGACTTCGCTGTCAGATACATCCAAACCGGTTTCGCCTTCGCCCTCTGCGGCCATGGGTGCTTGGCTCTGTTGTTGCTGCGGCGTCTGCTGGCTGGCTTGCAGGAAGGGCGGCGGAACGTAAGTGTCGGGGTCGCACAGGGGCGGGGTCGGTTGGTCTGGCGTGGGCAGGTAGCGGTAGCCTGTCAGAACACCACCCAGCAACAGCACGCCCCCGGCAAACAGAAGGGGGCTGAGAGCAAAGGGAAATATCCAGCCCGGAATGCCTCTGGCCGTTACAGCTTTGGCACGCGCGGTCAGGGCCGGGTTCCGTGCCTGCAGCGCACTCGCTGGTCCGGTTGCCACAGCGGAAACAAAGGCCTCCAAGCTGCCGCCCGTGCGCATTTTGGTGTCGATCCGCTCAGCGACGTCATTGGCGTCTTGCTGGCCTGTGCTGGCAAAGGCAATGATCGCCACTGATGCCGCCATCAGTGCGAACCCTGCTGAAACAGAGGCCAGACGCGGGGCGTCGGTCCACTCGTAAAGGCTGTTGTAGACCAGCGTGCTGTCCCGCCACTTGAAGACCTCAACCGCAGCCCAGTCGAGCAGTAGCAGGCCAAGACTGATCGCGGCCATTACCGCCAACATCAGCACCAGTGTCGCAACAAAATACAGCCCCGCGACCCAGACGCGCCGGGTGGTTTGGTTGGACAGCATCCGCGCGGTTTGCGGAGCCTGCTGGCGCAGGGGCGTGATCAGCGTTGGTGCGATGATCCGTGAGCCAACCAGCGACAAGAGCGTCAGCACGGCCAGTGCAGCAACCCCGATAAACGGCCAAAACTGACCCCAGGGACGCACCAACTCAGCACGGGTTTTCTGCGCCTCGGCTTCAGTGATTTCCCGCGCAGAGTCACGGAAATTCTTGGCGTCATCGCGCCGTCCCATCAGCGTCGCTGTCCGCCCCAGAACCACCAGGGTACAGGATTGAGCGGTGGCATCCCCGCGCTGCTCTTGGATCCGCTGTATCTGGTCAAAGGTATCATAGGCCCGGTCATACTCCCGCACGGCCAGCCAGAAACGGCCAATGAGTTCCAACACCTGCAGAAAACTCGCCGACTCAGCAAAATCCGGCGACTTTGCCGCCAACTCGTTTACGTTGGCGTCGATGGTCATCAGCCCTTCGACCCCGCCGTTGCTCAAATCCGTCAGTTGCCTGAACACGTCGATCAGCAGGCGAAGTTCTGGGTTTCGACTGCCAATGCTCAAGTAGGCTTCGATGAGTTGCGTGCCGACTTCTTCTTGCAGAATGGCGGGTTGGTAAGGCAGCAGCAGCGCGGCGGCGAAGACTTCTGTCTCCGTCATGTCGAGGAAATCGTACCCCGCCGGGTCCAACACCACGCGGCCCAATTCCTGCGTCATGGCGTTCAGACCAGAAGCCGTTTGCGCCAGTCGGTTTGCCTCCGGGTCGTTGGCATCCCGGCGTTGCGCCAGTTCGGCCAATCGGTCAGCTTCGACAAAATCGCTTTCAAGCAGCGCCACTTGTCCTTGCAGCACCAAAACTGGCGACGGTGCATTTCGTGATGGAAAGTCCTCAAGCAGATTGCGGACTGCATCAATATTGCCCTCCGACATGGCCAGCTCGGCCAGCGCATAGTCGGCGAGATTGGGGTCAAAGGGTAGCTTGGTCGTGGGGGCGCTCTGCTCGGAGGCATCAAGCATCAATTCGGTCAGCGCATCTTTGCGATCAGCATAAAGACTGCTGAGCACCAGCCAGCGGTACAGCCGCGCCTCATCCGGTTCTTGGCGCGCATAGGTCAGGAAGTGCTTGTAGGCGCGGGCATATTGTTGATTTGTCAGCATGGCCCGGCCGGTTTTAACCAGGCCGTTGATCCGCCGCTCCTGCTCAGAAAGGCGGTCAGCAGGGCGTTCGGTCTGAGCTTTGGCGACTGGGACTGTGGCGGCGAGGGACACAACCAGCATCGCGACGGCAACCGTTTTCAGGATCTGCTGTAGCCAAAGAATTATTGATGCACGGTACCCCGTCGGCATGCTCGTCCCCGTATCCCTTTAGTTGTCGCGCCCGAAGGTCTTATCGGCCTGAGCCGTCATTTTGTTCTATTTAGGCTCTTTGAGCCGGTTTCCCAATGCCGCGAGGTCGCATTTCACCCCTTCGAATTCACGAATAAGGCATTAAATGAGGTTTGCTATAGATGGGCGGAGAGCGTGGCGAAAAACGGGCCAGTTCGACGTAAAAAGTGTTGCTGAAGGATTTGTGATGATCCGTTTGCTCTATTTCGCGTGGGTTCGCACGCAAATTGGCATCGATGAAGAAAGCCTGACCTTGCCAAAGGTGCCGTTTACGGTTGCTGAGCTGCTGGACTGGTTGCCAAGCCAGAGCCCAGCCCATGCTTTACTGGAACAGCAGCGGTCGCGCCTGCGCGTCGCGGTGAATCAGGAATTTGCCGAACCAGAAACACTGATTCATCCCGGTGATGAAGTTGCCGTGTTTCCGCCGGTTACGGGCGGCTGAAGACTTCCTCGCCGGACACCCCGCCAACCCGCTCATGGGCTCCTTCAACCAAGCTAGAAAATCGCGTCCGATGACGTAACGGTGGAACCGGACTGCTCGCCGCCCGAAGAGGGCGAGGTCGTGGGCGTTTGAGATGGAGATGACGAGCGCTGGGTTTGCGTCGTTGTTTGCCCCGAACTGGTTGATGCCGTGCTTGAGCTTGCCGTTGTGGTGGTGCCCGTGCCCCGTGAGCCTTGCACCGTGCGCTCCTGCTCCACGCCAGTGTCACCGATGACCCGGCCATCGCTGGCCACGCGGCGCACGTCGATCACGCCGGTGCGCGGGTCGATGGTCGAGAACTTTACGCCTTCCGGATAACGGAATTGAGTAATCGGGGTGCCTGCTAGGGCTTCGTTCATGAAGGCCGCGAAGATAGGTGAGGCGGCTTTGCCGCCGCTTTCGTTTTTTCCCAGCGAGCGGGGCTGGTCAAAGCCCACGTAGACACCAACGACCAAATCCGGGGAGAACCCGATGAACCAGGCGTCTTTAGAGTCCTGCGTGGTACCGGTCTTGCCCCCGACGGGCCGATCCACGACCTGCCCGACACGCCGCTGCGCTGTGCCGCGTTCAACAACGCCGCGCAGCATGGAAACAACGTGATAGGCAGCAAGCTCTGTCGTCACTTGTTCAGCACGCTCAAACACAACGGGCATGCGCGTCCGCTCCCAGTCCTCAGCCAGATTGCAGTCAACGCAAGTGCGTTTTTCTTGGCGGAACAAGGTGCGGCCATAGCGGTCTTGAACGCGGTCGATCAAGGCTGGCTCAATCTGTTTCCCACCGTTGACGAGCATCCCGTAAGCCGTCGTCAGATCCAGCAAGGTGGTTTCAGCCGTTCCCAGCGATACGGCGAGATAGGGGGGGAGATTGTCATCAATGCCAAAATCCCGTGCAATCTCAACGACACGGTTCATACCCACTTCGTTCGCCAATCGAATGGTCATCAGGTTTCTCGACCACTCCAGCCCAGCATAAAGCGGCTGCCGCCCCCAAAAAGTGCCGTCATAGTTTCGAGGGCGCCAGTCTTCTTCGCCCTCGTTGCGTGCGGGGATGATCCACGGGTTATCCAAGACCGTTGAATTGGGTGAAAAACCCTGTTCCATAGCAGCGAGATAGATGAAGGGCTTGAAGGTCGAGCCTGGCTGGCGTTCCGCCTGAGTTGCCCGGTTCAATGCTCCGCGTGAGGGGTCGTAGGCGTAGCCGCCGACCAGCGCAAGAATGCGGCCTGTATGCGGGTCCAGCGCGACCAGCGCGCCTTCGATTTCAGGGGTCTGTTCGAGGTTGAAGTCACCAGACCCACGCGGAGACACAAGAACCACATCGCCCAGCGCGAAAACATCGCGGGGCTGAGTCGGGGTCCGGCCCACGTTATCATCATCGATCTTTACCTTGGCCCACTTATACCCCTCGATCGGCAGTCTTCCTGTACTGCCATCATCGAAACCAATGACCGCGCCAGAGTCTTCGAACGCCAGAACAGCTGCGGGCTGGAAATCGAGAATGTCATAAGGCGGCTCAAAACGGGCGAGATCAGCCTGCCAGTTCGTGGTTTCGACAAAGCCAATAGGTCCCCGGTAGCCGTGGCGTCTGTCGTAACTCAACAGACCGTCCCGCAGTACGCGCTGCGCCAGTTCCTGCAGCGAGGGGTCCATGGTTGTCCGCACCGAAAGTCCTTCTGTGCGCACGACCGCAGGCCCGTACGTTTCGCTCAACTGCCGATACGCCTCATTGCTGAAGTACCCGGTTTCGTCGGTCGCCGCGGCGTTGGAGCGGACCTGGATGTCGAAGTCGGGAACGATTTCCTGCATTTCCTCGGCCTCTTCAGCCGTGATGTAGCCATTCTCGGCCATCTGATCGAGCACGTAGGCCCGGCGTCCCATGCCCCGCTTGAGCTCCTCCGAGTCATCGGGCTCGTAGTTTGACGGCCCTTTGATCACTGACGCGAGATAGGCAGCCTCAGAGACCGTCAGGTCGGCAACGGCCTTGTCGTAATAGGCAAGCGACGCTTCGGCGAGACCATAGGCGCGCAGGCCAAAGAAAATCTCATTGAGGTACAGTTCAAGGATATCGTCCTTGCTCAAATCGCGCTCAAGCCGCCACGCAATGAACGCTTCACGGATCTTACGCTCAACGGTAAAGGCATCACCGGTGATGAAGTTCTTGGCGACCTGCTGTGTGATGGTTGAGCCCCCGGCCAACCGCTGCCCCGATGTCGCCCGGCTGACGTTGCGCACCATGGTTTTTGCCAGCGATACGAAATCGACGCCGCCGTGCTTGTAGAAGTCTTTGTCCTCAGCCGAGATAAAGGCCTGAATCACGTGCTCAGGCACCTGTTCAATCGGGATGAACAAGCGGCGTTCCTCGGCAAACTCAGCCATCAGTGAGCCATCAGCAGCGTGTAGCCGGGTGATAACCTTGGGTTCGTATTCCTTAACCACTTCATGGTCAGGCAGGTCGTGCCCGTATCGGTAATACATGTACCCGCAACCACCGGTCAGCAGCAGAAAAGCAGCTACCGTGCCCAGGAGGAGGGTCATGACCATCACACGAATGATGCGGTAGAAAAACGAGACCATTGAGTCCTATTGCCCTGCTTTTTTGTGCGCGTTTACCGGACCCGATACAGCCGGTTTGATGGGGTGCAAAACGCATCTGGTGCGCCATCGAGCGGGACGCCAGCACCATCAACGCCGGTTTGTAACTTTTTTACCGCGAATTTATGACGGCGCGAAGTCCCACGGCGGGGGATAAGCGAGCCAAATTCTGGTTATGCGTACTTTTCTAAAGCGCTCGCGTGGCGAAATAACGGTCAATTGCCAAGACCATACCTTCGATCAAGCGCCGGCGGGAGGCCCTGGTCCGAAGCAGATTGGCGTCGCTCTTGTTCGTGAGATAGCCCATTTCGAGCAGCAGTGATGGCATGTCCGGAGCCTTGAGCACAGCAAACCCGGCGAACCGGTGGGCCTTGTCCTTCGTCACCCATGTTTTCGACAGCTCTTCACCAACGATTTCAGCCGCCTGCGCGGAGGAGTTCAGGGTTTCCCGCTGGGCCAGATCGAGCAGGATATTCAGCAGCACATCCGACTTATCCGTCGCCGCAACCCCCGCAATGATGTCAGATTTATTCTCCCGCTTGGCCAGCGCGGCGGCTTCGTCGTCTGATGCCTTTTCAGACAGCGTGTAAACGGAAGCGCCGCGGGCGGAAGCCTTGGAATGCGCGTCGGCGTGCATGGAGATAAACAGATCCGCGTTCAACTCCCGCCCGATTTCATAACGGTCGCGCAGCTTGACATAGGTATCGGTTGAGCGGGTCAGGTGGACTTCGTAGCGGCCGGTCGCTTCCAGCGCTGATTTCAGTTCCTTGGACGAAGCGAGCGTAATATCCTTTTCCCGCAGACCGTGCTTGGAGGCACCCGGGTCTTTGCCACCGTGACCGGGATCAAGCACAATCACCCGCTTCTCCGCTGCCCTTGGCGGTGCCATCGGTCGGGGCGCTGGGATGGGGAGGTCGCCGCTGAGACGGCGCACGGGCAATGCCGAAGCCGCTTCGGTTCGGTTGTTCAGGTGCACGTTGGATGGGGGCAGGGATACAAGACCGGGAGATGCAGAACGCGTACTGCCCGTTTCCGGCGCAAAGGTTGCGCTGTAGTCACTAAGGGGTTTGAACTCCAATTCTAGGGAGTGTTTGTTGCGCCCGCTGGGATCAACCAGCATGGCATTGGCCACGTAGACCGGTTCAAACAGATCAAAAATGATCCGCGACGATGTCTCCGACTGGTGGCCATAGCGCACCGATCGAACAATACCGCCCGGCTGAGGCAGGTTGTTGCCGCTGATTGTCCAGCTGACACTTGGCAGATCCACCACCACCCGGTCTGGCGACTTGAGAACGTAAAGCTGGTAGGCGACGGTTTGATCGACGCCGATTGAGATCCGCGTGGACTCGTAGCTGTTACCCACGAGGATATCGCGGACGCTGGGTTGGGCGAGCGCGAGGGAGAAACTCCACGTCGCAAGCAGCAAGGCGACCGCGCCAGCCGTGCAGGCTGTCACCCACCGGAGCAAAGTCGACAACGGAAAAAGCACGCGTTTAGACGGGCGCAAGAGCGTCTGGAGCACAGTCGTAGGCAGTCTGAGAATGCTGTAGATCAATGCGAATGGCACCGAAGCCACCTTCTAAAGTCTTGCATCGCTCCCAAACAGATTGAAAATACCTGTTCTTGCTAGATTCGACGCGATTGAAAATACATAAAATAATGTTACGCAATAGCATCTTAAGGATTTTTGTAAATCTAAATTCGCATTGAATCGACGGCATTACGCGGTCAGTGTTGCGTGCAGGCTTCATTTTTACGGTGGACGTGACCCTGTACTGGTCCTAAGTAAGAGATTAGCAGGCGCGACGAAATGCCCTGCGAGCATGCGGTCATCTATGCGATGGCACCGAACTCAGTAGGTCTGGACCCGCCTTTTTACTCTAGAGGCCAGATCACC
>PAFB01000076.1 GCA_002700865.1 Rhodospirillaceae bacterium | reverse complement strand
GGCATAAACCCCGACAAGGTCTGGCGGCACGAAGACGGCGAAACCCAAATCGGCGACCGCGATGAAGCCGGGGCCATAAGCTGGCACCCGGAAGAGCCGGGGCGATCCCCGCTCGACAGCTTGCGCGCCTTCCATGACGCGTCGCGTGCAGAAATCCCGGCCCCTTTGCCGCCTATGTCAGCGGGAGTGTTCGGCTTTTTTGGGTACGAGATGGTGCAGTACTTTGAGCGCTCTAAACACCTAAACCCCGATGACCTCGACTTGCCGGACTCGATGCTGGTCCGGCCGCGGACCGTGGTGGTTTTTGATCGGGCATTTGACACACTCTATCTGGTCGCGCCGCTGTGGGCCGATGACCCCGCTGCGCCCGAAGCTTGCTTTGCCGCCGCAGAACGCCGTCTGGCCGCGGTCAAGGCACGGCTTCAAGGCTCTGTGCCGCTGGATTATGAAGCGGCAACACGCGGTAAAACCGACCTGATGGAATTGCCACAAAAGGTGTCGAACTTCACGCCGTCTGAATACGAGCAGATGGTTGAGGTGGCCAAAGAATACATCATCGCTGGCGATATCTTTCAGGTGGTGCTGTCCCAGCGGTTTGAGGCCGATTTTGACCTGCCCTCCGCCGCGCTCTACCGCGCCCTGCGCCGGGTCAATCCCTCGCCATTTATGTTTCACTTGAACATGGGCGGTTTCAGTATCGTCGGGGCCAGTCCAGAAGTGCTGGTCCGTGTGCGCGAGGGGCAAATAACCATCCGTCCCATCGCCGGTACGCGCCCAAGGGGGCAGAGTATCGCCGAGGATCTTGCGCTGGAAGAAGAACTCCGCGCCGACCCCAAGGAACTGGCCGAACACCTGATGTTGCTCGATTTGGGCCGCAACGATGTTGGGCGGGTCGCTGAGATTGGTTCCGTGCGGGTGACGGAGAAGATGATCGTCGAGCGCTTCAGCCACGTCATGCACATCACGTCCAATGTCATCGGCCAGGTTCGAGAGGACGTTGATGCTTTCGACGCTCTGGGGTCTGGCTTTCCTGCAGGAACCGTGTCCGGTGCGCCAAAGGTGCGCGCCATGGAGATCATCGATGAACTCGAACCCTCGCAGCGCGGTGTTTACGCTGGCGCGGTTGGGTACATTTCAGCCTCGGGTGAATTGGATACGTGTATCGCGCTTCGAACCAGTGTGGTGAAAGACGGCAAACTCTATGTACAGGCTGGGGCTGGCGTGGTCGCTGACTCGGTGCCTGCGATGGAGCAGGCCGAGTGCGAGCACAAGTCTGCGGCCATGTTCCGGGCCGCCAGCGAAGCCATTCGCGTTGCCCGGTCGCAAAGCAAGGACTAAAGCGCGCTGGCCTTAGTCTTTTTTGAGCGCCGACAGCGCCGCGAACGGGCTCATCTTTTCTGGCCGGTCTAGCGGATCAATCAGTAGCGACTCTGCCACCTCTGCCCCTTCTTTGCGCGGGAAAGCATCCAGAATCAGCCCCAATTGCTCGACCACAAAATCAAGCAACGACGGGCGCTCGTCCGCGATACGAACCCAAGGCTCAAGGTCTTCACTGAACGTGGAAATGTCTCCATCGGCAACGTCAATGTCGATTTCAGTTTGATCAATGAACGCGCCTTCACGAAAGCGGCGGATGAAGGATTCCTGTACGTTGGTATGGATTGGCTCCAGCGTCACGACGCAGGTTTGAGTCACTGAACCCGTCAGGTTCAGCTTGATCACCAATTCCTTTGCCTTGCCGGTGAGGGAGTAGTCGGCCGTCAGATGCAGGTCGTCCGGGGTCCGCGTCAGTTCCAGCCGTTCCCGGACGACTTCGGCATCATC
This sequence comes from Rhodospirillaceae bacterium, assembly GCA_002700865.1. Lineage (GTDB taxonomy): Bacteria > Pseudomonadota > Alphaproteobacteria > UBA7985 > UBA7985 > UBA7985. The sequence goes on along the minus strand of PAFB01000076.1, from coordinate 18,145 downwards.
CTCGCGGATTTCAAAGCTGCCGATCCATCCGTCATTTGGCCAGTCAATCGGGTCTGTCAGCTCAAGCGCTCGTTTCATGTGAACTCTCGTCCTCTATGGCTCTCAGGGCCGAGGCCAATCCGTGCTCGTCGGCGTACAGGCGGTGCAGCAGCCTGTCCAGCTTTGACGCTGCGTCCATACCGCTTTCCTGACCACCGAACATCGCATTGAGAATGGGTTGAGCCGTCGATGTGCCGCTGCGCATGGCCGTGCTGATCGCTTCAACGCGGGCAAATGAAGCAGTTTCGACCTGCCGCATTTTCTTACGCATCCCGGCCTCTGAAACACCGCTCGCCTGCAGGGCCAATTCAACGTCCTGCATAAAGGCGGTCAACAGCGCGTCCGCAGCCCGCATTTCATCGCTTCGGATCAGGCGCGCAAACTCAACCGAGACCAGCGACAACAAAGCCTCAAAACGCCCATCAAAGGTATCAGGCACGCCCCAATGTGCGTATAAGGCCGGATGCAGGGCGGCGCTTTTTGCGGCGTCCAGTCGGCCTTGGGTCTGGCTGTGCAGAGTATCGGCGGACTGATGACCCAAGAGTCGCCGCAAAAAATTGATCATGGTAGTTTTCTCGATGGACAGCTTAGGGTGCTGTTCTCTGATATGGGATTGGATGGATGTCTGTCACGCGACAGGTTCGCAGTTTTGTTGTGTTTGTGGTGCTAGGCTTGGCTGGTCTGAGCCTGATGGCCTGCACCGCGCAAGTGGACTTGCGGGGGAGCGCGCCGAGTGATGAGGACCTCGCGACGGTGCGGCGGGGACTGGATAGCAAGGATGATATCCAGGAACGCTTCGGCCTGCCGATCACCATTGGGTCGGCAGACCCTAACCTCTGGTACTACGTTAAACAGGACTTGCGGCCCTTGCCGTTGAACCCGCCGGAAGTGATCGGGCAGAGGGTCGTGGTGATCCGTTTTGACGACGACGAACTGGTGCTGGATATGGAAGTGGTCAACGGCATCATCGGCGATACCAGTTTCAAGCCTGATCCGGACAGCTCGAAAATCTATGGCCCCGACCGGTCTGCGGCACAGGAGTTTTTCCGCAACGTCTTTGGGTCAGTCGGGCTTCAGAACAACTAGCGGTAAAGAAAAGCCCCGCGGCAGAACTGCTGCAGGGCTTTGTTTTCTTGGGATCCTTTGGGGCCTTTGGGGGCCTTTTTGGGGACCGCTGAGGAAGGTTAGTCGTCTACGCGGGCCATGGCCTCTTCGATCATCTTGGCAGCCTGCTTTTCGTCGCCCCAGCCCGTAACCTTTACCCACTTGCCGGGTTCCAGGTCCTTGTAGCGCTCAAAGAAGTGACCGATCTGGTCGATCAGGTTTTGTGGCAGCTGGCTGTAAGACGTGATGCCGTCGTAGAAGGCGTCGATTTTTGCGTGAGGCACAGCCACGATTTTTTCGTCGCCACCCTTTTCGTCTTCCATCATCAGCACGCCGACCGGAACCGCCCGGATAACGGAGCCCGGTGCCAACTCGTGACGGCCAACAACCAGAACGTCAACTGGGTCGCCATCGTCAGACAGCGTATTGGGCATGAAGCCGTAGTTGCAGGGATAGAACATCGGGGTGAACAAGATGCGGTCAACAAAGACAGCGCCGCTTTCCTTATCCATTTCGTACTTAACGGCCGAGTTTGCCGGTACTTCGATGACAACATTGATGTCGACAGGCGGGTTTTCGCCGCGGGAGATTTTGGACAGATCCATAAGGGACAGCTCTTCCAACAAAGTGGTGAATTCTGTTGGCGGTTTGACAGAGCCGGGCCAAGGGGTCAAACGCGGCTATTGCAGCTCTCCTTTCGCGTTTTGAAAGGGGCTGGGCGCCGGACTGTGGTGCTCAGAAGTGGACAAACCCTGTTTTGGTCTGCGCGGCTTCCACCGCGGCGCGAGGCCCCTTGAGGATAACCGGCTGGTTTGCGTGTGGTTCGACCCCTTCTTCCACCACTTCCCCCACCACCGCGCAACCGGGCGGAACAGGCATATCGGGCCGCAAGGTGAAGACCAGTTGATAGTCGTCCCCGCCCGTCACTTGCTGCGCCCAATCCTCGCTAGGTTCAGCAAAGGGCACGGCGTCGAGGTCCAGCACAGCGCAAACGCCACTGGCCCGGCAAATATGTGCCAAGTCGGCGATCAGGCCGTCGGAAACGTCGGCACAGCCACCGACGCCTTCACTGCCCAGCAAATCAAGCCGGGGGCGCGGACATTGGAAATGCTCGGCCATGGCCGTATCAGCCCTGCCATTAAGCATGTCCCGCAGGCCCAAGGCCCCGCGCCCGATCCTCCCGCCAACGCATACCTTGTCCCCCAGCCTTGCTCCGCTGCGCTGCCAAAGCGTGCGTCCTTCCAGAACGCCTGTTACAGTGGCTGTCAGCACTAGGGGACCCGGAGAGCGGGTCGTATCGCCGCCCAGCAGGCGCAGACCAAACCCGGCACAAGCCCGCTCCAGCCCCTCAATAAACCCTGCACGCCACGCGCTGTCGCAGGCCTTGGGCAGGCTCAGGTTCAGCAAAGCATGGGTGGCGCGGGCGTTCATCGATACGACGTCAGAAACATTCACTGCGAGCACTTTGTGCGCCAGAGCCTGCGGCGGTTCTGTGCCTAGAAAATGGACCGTTTCAACCAGCGTATCCGTACAAATGACGTCAGCAGCGGGAAGGGTGGCAGCGTCGTCTTCGAAGTTCAGCGCATGATTTGGGTCCGACAGGGAGCGCAAATCATGGATGAAATTAAACTCCGACACCGTGAGCCTCGTCGCTAGTTTTCGTTCAATTCATCGGGGCGGAGTGTCTCGGCGATGGTCACCAGTGTCCCATTCACCATGGCTGGCTCTTTACCGGAGAAGAATAAATTGGCCAGTGAGATGTATTCATCAATGGTCACTTTAGCCGGGATATCAAGCCGTTCACTCAGTTCAAACGTGCCGGCTCGCAGGATAGCCCGCATCACGCTGTCGAGCCGGGCCAGCGACCATTTTTCCGACAGCGAGCCGTAAATCATATCGTCCAGATCGCTGGCCACACGGGAAATGCCTTCAAGGATGGCCTGAAACAGCTGCTGGTCATATTCACCCAGTTCCATTCCGTCGAGATCGACCGTGTTGAAATGCCGCTCAAAGCCCTGCAGAACCGGGTCGAGTAACACTTCATCGGTGGTTTCAATCTGATACAGCGCCTGGATCGCCGCAAAGCGCGCTGCTGTACGGGGGCCGAGTGTGTGGGAAATGTTGACGTGCTCGGGGAGTGCAGTCATGTCAGCTCAGCTCGCAAACCGGTTCTTCAGGCGCACCAGCGACAGGGCGGCCTCAGCCGCGTCCTTGCCCTTGTTCTTTTGCGCCTGATCAGCTCGAACCCAGGCTTGCTCGCGGTTTTCAGTGGTCAGAATACCATTGCCGATGCACAGCCCTTCGGTCATTGCCAAGACCTGCAGACCATGGGCGCTTTCGCTGCACACATAATCGTAGTGGGTGGTTTCGCCCCGGATTACACAGCCCAAAGCGACAAAACCATCAAAAGCGCCGCTGGTCGCTGCGAATTTGATGGCCGCAGGGATTTCCAGAGCGCCGGGGACCGTGACGGTTTCAAATGAAACGCCTTCGCTGGTCAAATACGCTTCAGCCCCTTGTTTCAGGGCAACCGAAATATCGGTGTAATAGGGCGCCTCGACGATCAGGATATGCGGAGATGCAGACATGGAGACCTAGCTTTCCTCTGTGGTGTTATTTGCTCAGAGCACGGTAACCCGCAACCTGCAAGCCAAAGCCGTCCAGACCAACCAATTCGCGGCTGGCATTGGAAAGCAGGATCATCGTGCGCACGCCCAGTTTTACCAGCACCTGTGCGCCCAGCCCGTACGTGCGCAGGGCCTGATCAGGCGGGAGTTTTTCCATACTGTCTGGCGAGTTAATCAGCACGATAACGCCCGCGCCTTCATCGTTTACGCTTCGAATAGCGCTGGGCAAACTGCTCTTTCCGCCACCACCGAGCAGGTCACGACGCATGTTCAGCGCGTGAACGCGGGTCAGGGTGGGGGTATCTGGCGAAATCGTGCCTTTGACCAGCGCGAGGATCTCTGGGGCCTGCGGGTCGTCGCTCTCGCGGAAGGTGATGATGCGGAAGCCTTCGCCGAAGTCGGTTTGAAAGGGTTCTTCGCTGACCTGCTCAACCAGGCTTTCAGTCGCCAGACGGTAAGCTACAAGATCAGCGATGGTGCCGATTTTTAGCCCGTGCTTCTGGCAAAAAGCGACCAGATCGTCACGCCGCGCCATATCCCCGTCGTCGTTCATGATCTCACAAATCACGCCCGAAGGGTTTAGCCCGGCCAGCCGTGCGATATCGACCGCCGCTTCGGTATGGCCCGTGCGCTCCAGCGTGCCATTTTCCCGGGCCAGCAGGGGAAAGACATGCCCTGGTGTCTGGATGTCGCCGGGCTGAACGTTGGGGTCAATGGCAACGGCAATCGAGCGCGCGCGGTCGGGCGCAGAGATTCCCGTCGTAACGCCGGTCGCCGCTTCGATTGACACCGTGAAGGCCGTGCCAAAGCGACTTTCATGCCGCTGTGGCATGAGCGGTAAATCCAGCCGCCCAATTTGTGCTGGTGGCATGGCCAGACAGATCAGACCGCGGCCGTTGGTTGCCATGAAGTTGATGACTTCCGGCGTGGCCATCTGCGCAGGAATGATGATGTCGCCCTCGTTCTCACGATCTTCGTCATCCACCAAAACAAACATACGCCCATTGCGCGCTTCTTCGATGATTTCGGGGATCGTGGATTTGAACTCGGCAAAGGTGTTAACCATGGATCAGGAACTCTGAGTTTGCGGCAAAAACTGTAACTGGCGATGAACATAGCGAGCTAACTGGTCAATTTCCAAGTTGATCGCTGCAGGGCTCGCCTCCGAAATCTCCATGTCACCCAGTGAGGAGAACGCGGTCACCGTCTGCGTGTGCGGAATCATGTTGATGCCAAAGGTGCTTTCATCCACCTCATTGATCGTCAAGGATACGCCGTTCAGTGCTACCGAACCTTTGGGCGCGAAGAATGGCATCAGGTCGCGAGGTGGTCGAATGGTGAGACGCCAGCTGTCGCCTTCGTTCTCCAGACCTACAACACTCGCCACCGCGTCCACGTGCCCAGACACCAGATGCCCGCCCAGTTCATCCCCCATCGACAAACTGCGTTCAAGGTTGATCAGCGTGCCTTCATGCCAAGAACCCATGGTCGTCTTCGACAGGCTTTCCGCGCTGGCTTCAAGGTCAAAAGTAGCCCGCTCATCCGTGATTTGTTCACGGGCAATCACTGTCATGCAGGCCCCATTGCAGCAGATACTTGCGCCCAAATCGATGGAGGCAGCGGAATAGGCGGTCTCGATGCGAAAGAGCGTGTCGCCACGGTCTTCACGATAGGCGACCCGGCCCACGTCGGTGATAATGCCTGTAAACATGTCCACCCGCTCCCTGAAGTGGTGTGTTTGGCTATGGTGTCAGGGGTGACGCCATACCTCCATAAAATCTTCGCCCAGAGCCAGACTTTCAACCCGCGTGAAGTGCGGGGCTTGGTCCAGAGAATCGAAGCCAAACACGCTAATGCCATCGCGCGCGTCGCCGCCCAAGACTTTGCCGGCGCGGAAAACAACAATCTCATCAACCAGCCGTTGCGCCATAAGCGCCTTGGCAACCCCGCCGCCTGCTTCGGCCAGCACCCGTGTTGCGCCTGACTTGGCCAGCGCCTTTAGGTGCTCAGTGAACGACCAGCCGGGCAGAAGCATCCAGTCCGGGCGCTCGGCCTGCACCCACTGCACGATCTCCTGATTGCTCCGATCCGCGTCATAGACCACCCCCACCCGGGGCGAGCGATCTTCCATCCCGGGCAGTCGCACGGTAAAGCGCGGCTGATCTTTCAGCACGGTTTTGGCGCCAGTGAGCAGGAAATCGGCCTGAGCCCGCAACAGGTGACCACGAGCGCGCGCAGCGGGTCCGGTGATCCACTGGCTCTCGCCATTGCCCAGTGCGATCTTGCCATCCAGCGACAGCGCCAGTTTGAGCGTGACGTGGGGGAGGCCGGTGGTCACTCGCTTGATAAAGCCCGCATTGAGCTGCTGCGCCTCTTGCGCCATCACGCCCACATCAACGGCGATACCCGCTGCACGGAGCATGTCCGCGCCTTTACCCGCGGTTCTGGGGTCAGGGTCGAGGGTTGCTATCACCACGCGGCCAACCTGCGCCTGAATGAGAGCTTGAGAACAGGGTCCGGTTTCGCCGTGATGCGCACAAGGTTCCAGCGTGACATAAGCGGTCGCGCCGCGCGCGGCGTCCGAACCCGCCTGCGCGAGCGCCTGTGTTTCAGCATGCGGGCGGCCGCCGTTGGCCGTGCGGGCTTGGCCGATGACCTGGCCATCGCGCGAAACCAGCACGCAGCCAACCGTCGGGTTAGGCGCAGTCCGGCCCAAGCCCCGCGCCGCCAAGCCCAACGCGACCCTCATGAACGCCGCGTCACTCACTGTTCTCGTCCATCTCATCAAGGATTTTCTGGAACTCTTTGGCTTCTTCAAAGTTCCGGTAAACGCTGGCAAAGCGGACAAAGGCGACCTGATCCAGTTCGCTGAGCGCTTCCATGACCATTTCACCAATTTGCCGGGTGAGAATGTCAGCCTCACCGCCGTGTTCGAGGCGTCGAACGATGCCAGAAACGATGCGTTCGATGCGTTCGGTTTCAACAGGACGCTTATGCAGCGCTATGATCAGGGATTTAGCAAGTTTGTCGCGGTCGAAGGGCTCGCGTGTGCCGTTCGATTTAATCACGGTCAGCTCGCGCAGCTGAATCCGTTCAAAGGTGGTAAAGCGTCCGCTGCAAGCCGGGCACTGCCGCCGACGTCGGATGGACGTATTGTCCTCGGACGGGCGGCTGTCCTTTACGGCCGTATCAACATTTCCGCAGAAAGGGCAACGCACGCTTTACCCGTCTCCTTTAACTGTAAATCGGGTACTGACCGCAGAGGTCCCGGACGGCAGCGCGGACTTCAGCTTCAACAGCAGCATTGCCGTCTTCGCCATTAGCCGCCAGGCCGTCGAGGACCTTGGCAATCAAATCACCGACTGTCTCAAACTCAGCCACACCGAACCCGCGCGTGGTCGCTGCTGGCGTGCCGAGCCGGATGCCCGACGTGATCGCTGGCTTCAGCGGATCGAAGGGGATCGAGTTCTTGTTGCAGGTGATGCCTGCGTTTTCCAGCGAGTCCTCCGCCTGCTTCCCGGTCACACCCTTTGGCGTCAGATCGACAACCATCAGGTGCGTATCGGTTCCGCCGGTGGAGATTGCCAGACCGTGCTTGACCAGTCGTGCTGCGAGGGCCTGAGCGTTTTCGATAACTTGGCTCGTGTAAGCCTTGAACTCGGGCTGTAGTGCTTCGCCAAAGGCCACGGCTTTCGCCGCGATCACGTGCATCAGCGGGCCACCCTGCAGGCCCGGGAAGACCGCAGACCGGAACTTCTTGGCCAACTCATCGTCATTGGTCAGGATCATGCCGCCACGCGGACCGCGCAAAGTCTTGTGCGTCGTCGTGGTAACCACATCGGCATAGTCCAGAGGGTTGTCGTGGCATCCACCGGCCACCAGACCGGAAAAGTGTGCCATATCCACCCAGAACAGCGCTCCGACACTGTCCGCAATGTCCTTGAACTTCTTGAAGTCGATGGCGCGCGGATAGGCGGACCCACCGGCGATTACGACGCTGGGGTTGTTGGCTTTGGCCAGATCGGCAACCTCATCATAATCAATAAGGCCGTCCTCACGGCGCACACCGTAATGTATCGGGTTGAACCACTTGCCGGAGATGTTCGGCGCGGCACCATGGGACAAGTGGCCACCGTGATTGAGGCCCATGCCCAGAAACGTGTCGCCCGGCTTCATCACAGCCAGCATCACCGCCCCGTTGGCTTGCGCGCCCGAGTGCGGTTGAACGTTGACGTAGGAACAGTTGTAGAGCTGCTTCGCCCGCTCAACGGCGAGCTCTTCGGCAATATCCACAAATTCACAGCCGCCGTAATAGCGCTTACCCGCATAGCCTTCAGCGTACTTGTTGGTAAAAACGGAGCCTTGCGCATCGAGAACAGCCTTGGAGACAATGTTCTCCGAGGCGATCAATTCGATCTGCGTCTGCTGCCGGTCCAACTCCTGACTGAGGGAGCCGGCGAGGGCTGGATCGGTGTCGGTTACGCTGGCGGTCCAGAAACTGGAATTCGGTGATGTCATTACTGGTTTACTCCAGAGGTGAGGATTTGCCCGCAGTTGAGCATTTTTGCTCTGTCGCCAGAACACTCAAAAGCGGCCTTCAATGCTGCAATAGCGGAGTGTCTTAGCTGGTGGGAGAGAGCTTTTCGACGCGGCGCTGGTGCCGACCACCTTCAAAGGCGGTGTTCAAAAACGCCGTCAGGGCGTCTTTTGCGGTTTCAACACCAATAACCCGATCTCCAAACGCGATCACATTCGCGTCGTTATGCAGGCGTGTCAGCGTGGCCGTGGTCACGTCATTGACCAGAGCAGCGCGGACATGGCTGTGGCGATTGAGTGCGATAGAAATGCCGATCCCGGTTCCACAGATCGCAACACCGTGCGCTTCTGGCTCGCTGGCCAGGGCAAGAGCGAGTTTGTTGCCGAAATCAGGGTAATCGACGGACTCCGACGTTTCGGGTCCCAGGTCAGCGATCTCGTGACCTAATGAAACGGCGTGATCAATCAGAGCACGCCGTAAATTCAGACCAGCATGGTCTGAGGCAAAGAACAATTTCATCGCGAATTTCCGCGTGTACGTTTCGATGCCTCAGAGAAAGCCTATTAAGCGACGCGGCTCAAGGCCTTGTCGGACATACCGTAGGCGTCAGATTGTGATGCCCAGAAACGGTCGAGACGCAAAAGCACGTCATTTGTCTTGGCAAACACGTCTGAATCCATGTTGAAGCCGCTGAGAGAATCAGCGTGGCGCGCAAACATGTCCTGTAACAGGCCCCGAATCTTAATGCCCTTTTCCGTCAGTTTGACCCGGTAAGAGCGGCGATCGTGCGCGCTGCGGCGATGGGAAACGTAGCCAAAATCAACCAGCTTTTTGAGGTTATAGGATACGTTAGAGCCGTGGTAGCAGCCTCGCAGCGTCAGCTCACCAACGGTCAGCTCTTCTTCGCCGATGTTAAACAGGATCAGCGATTGAATGTTGTTGATATCGCGAACGCCGGAACGGTCCAACTCGGTCTTGATCACTTCAAGACAGCGGCGGTGAAGACGCTCAACGGCAGCGATTGTGTCCAGATAATCTTGGTTCATGGTGGACCCCTTTTTCACTTCACGATCCGGGGACATACCCAGACCTTTTATTTGTCTGGCGAATTCCCTGAACACGTCAGGATCCTCACCGTTTTCATTCATGTCCATTCGGCCAATTTTTCACCGGCCTCAGAAACCACCCGTAATAACAACTGCCATAAAAATTAAACTAATCAAGGTATAAAACATACCCTTTTCACTTTTAAGGGCATTTTGGGGAAATTTTTAACTAGAACTTTAATTTAAATGCATCAATAAGAGGCAAATCGTTCAAATCGCTAGCAATTTCGATAACGCTACACCTTCTATTTGGCTTGTAGATGTTGGAAAAAATAAACCAAAACGTGTCTACCAGTAGTGATATCACTTGTCTTGAGTCTTTTTTCTCAGATGGCATGGGGCTATGTAGATTTTCCATCCATCATCCCTTCTGGTGACCTGCTCTATGCCCAGCTTTCCCCGCACGCGCCTTCGTAGAAACCGTGCCTCGTCCTTTATCCGGTCTTTGGTTGCTGAAAACCGGGTCAACGCGGCTGATTTGATCCTCCCCGTATTTGTCACTGATGCTGCGCAGAGCTCAGAAGTCGCGTCGATGCCGGGAACCTACCGCAACACGCTTGACGACGCGGTGAAACTAGCGGAGCGGGCCGTGTCGATGGGAGTGCCAGCGCTGGCGTTGTTTCCCGAGGTGGACCCGGCGCTGAAGACGCCTGATTGTTCGGAGAGCTGGCGGGAAGACAACCTGATCAACCGCGCTGTGCGACGATTGAAGGCTGAGTTTCCCGAGTTGGGGATTATCACCGACGTCGCTTTTGATCCCTACAATCCAAAGGGCCATGACGGCTATCTTGTTCAGGGTGTGATTGTAAACGACGAAACCGTCACTGCGCTGGTGCGCCAGGCGCTGTCGCTGGCTGAAGCCGGGGCAGACATCGTTGCGCCGTCTGACATGATGGATGGCCGCTGCGGCGCCATCCGTGATGGCCTAGACGCCGAAGGGTTCACGAACGTCGGGATCATGTCCTATGCCGTGAAATACGCGAGCGCCTATTACGGCCCCTTCCGGGACGCCATTGGCAGCTCAGGCGCGCTGAAAGGCGACAAGAAGACCTATCAGATGGACACGGCGAACGCGCTCGAAGGGTTGCGTGAAGTCGAAATGGATCTCGACGAGGGCGCTGATACCGTCATGGTCAAGCCGGGCCTGCCTTATCTGGATATGGTCACGCGCGTAAAAGAGACCTTTGGCGTGCCGACCTTTGCCTATCAGGTTAGCGGCGAATACGCGCAGATCATGGCGGCTTGCCAGAACGGGTGGTTGGATCATGACAAGGTTTGGCTTGAGACGTTGCTGTCCTTCAAGCGGGCGGGCGCGGATGGGGTGCTGACCTATGGTGCGCTGAAAGTGGCTGAACTGTTGCAAGAAGACGCCTGAGGTTACGCGACCAAGAACCAGCCATGCGAGCGTGCAAGACTGGTTTGTGGGATAAATGCTTGGCGTCAGGGCCAAGGGTCGTCTATAGCCCCACTTCACGTTTCGGGGCGAATTCGTTCGCGCCGCCCTTTGCTCTTTTGTTTTGGATGTTCGAAGATGGCTGTTCCAAAGTCCAAAGTGACCCGTTCCCGCCGCGGTATGCGCCGTTCACACGACGCAATCTCCTTCGGCAACCACGCAGAGTGCCCAAACTGCGGCGAGCTTAAGCGCCCGCACCACGTTTGCCTCTCTTGCGGTCACTACGATTCCAAGGAAGTCGTTGCCGTCGACGTCTAAGTCGCCGCCGTTTCCTGAATGCTCTTGGGGCCGTAGAAATCTTCTGCGGCCCTTTTTGCTGTGTACAACTATTGCGCTGTCCACAGGCAGAGTGCTGCAGGGTGGTATTCAGGGTGCCAAGGGCCTCACATTGCCGCCAACAGTGCTTGCATAGGCCCGGGCAAAAATGGTTATCTCTCCCGAACAGGGAATGAGGGCAACAACAAGCATGACTTTGACCTTGGCTGTCGATGCCATGGGCGGTGATGATGCGCCCAGCATCGTCATCAGCGGCTTGGCTATCGCAGCTGAAAAACACCCAAACCTGCATTTTCTCATTTTTGGACACGAGGAGCCGATTGCGCCCTTGTTGAGCCAACACCCTGTGCTGTCCAACCGCTACACCTTTACGCACTGCGAAGTCGCCATTTCCGGCGACGAGAAACCGGCCAACGCGCTTCGGGGCGGGAAGCGGGACAGCTCTATGCGCCGCGCGATTGAAGCGGTGAAAGAGGGCGAAGCCCAAGCGGTCATTTCTGCCGGTAACACGGGGGCCCTGATGGCCCTTGCTAAAGTGCTGCTGCGGATGGTGCCTGGTGTTGACCGCCCGGCGATCGCCTCACCCCTTCCGACCTCAAAAGGGCAATCGGTGGTGTTGGATCTGGGGGCAAACGTCCAATGCGACGAACGCAACCTGCTACAGTTCGCGATTATGGGAGCGCTCTATGCGCGCTTTCTGTTTGGGACCGATAAACCCAGCATAGGGTTGCTGAACATCGGTTCTGAAGAGCAGAAGGGCCATGAAGTCTTGCAGGTCGCTGCTGACTTGATGCGCGACAGTGCCTCTCTGCCCGGTAAGTTCTACGGTTTCATTGAGGCAGACGATATTGCCGCCGGAACAACCGACGTGGTTGTTACCGACGGGTTCACGGGAAACGTGGCCTTGAAGACCACCGAAGGGGTGGGGCGGTTGATTTCTGGTATGGTGCGCGAGGCCTTCCAGTCCGGCATTTTCAGCCGGATCGGCTACTTTTTCGCCATGCCCGCTATGGGGCGCCTGCGCAAGCGGCTCGACCCGCGCACTTATAATGGCGGCATGTTTTTGGGGCTGGGGGGCATTTGCGTGAAATCCCACGGCGGCACCGACGACATTGGCTTTGCCAACGCTGTGGGTGTTTCGGTTGAGCTGATGGCTGGCGATTTCCAGTCCAAGATTGCACAGGCCATCGCCGATAACGGTGACTTGTTCGGGCTCGATACCGACGCGGCCTGACCAAAGGTCGCGCTTGTGATCAATACGACATCTTTGCTGGCCTTTGTCGCGACCGCTGGGGTCCTGCTCATTATCCCCGGTCCAACCATATTGACGGTCGTCGCCTATGGCCTTCGTGTCGGGCGAAAGGCCGTGTGGGCGAGTGCGGCCGGTGTGGCTTTGGGTGATTTAACGGCGGTCACGGTGTGCCTGACGGGTCTGGGCGCTGTGCTCGCAGTCAGCCCCGTGCCCTATGATGTCATCAAATGGGGCGGTGTGGCTTATTTGCTGTATATCGCTGTGCAGACTTGGCGGGAAAGTAACCAGGTCGGACGCGAGGCAGGACAGTCCCTCACGGCACCCGAGATTTCAGCACAAATCCCCCTGTCTAAGGTGTTTCGCCAAACCTTTATTGTCACTGCCCTAAACCCTAAGGGAATAGTCTTCTTTTTGGCGTTTATCCCACAGTTTGTGGATCGCTCTTTGCCATACTGGCCGCAGGTGAGCATCTACGGCCTGGTGTTCGTTGTCCTGGGCGGGATCAATGCTTTGGCCTATGCATACTCCGGTGGGCGGCTGTCATCCCTGTTCACGCGAGGCGGTTCTCTGAAATGGCTCAAACGGGTCAGTGCTGGCTTTTTGAGCAGTGCTGCACTCATAACGGCATTTCATAACGTGCCAAATCCTTGATTTAATGCTCTTTTGCGTCGGTTTCCGGCTTTTTGTTATTTGCAAGCCTGAGTCGCGTTGACCCCTTGGTAACGGTTGGTTATCAAGCTTTTTGGAGAGTACAAGACAAAGGTGATACGGGTGGATAAGACAATAACGCGCGCTGACCTGACTGAGGCCCTTTACGAGAAGGTCGGTCTGTCCCGAAACGAATCTGCGGATCTCGTTGAGAGTATCATCAATCACGTCTCTGATGCTTTGGTTGACGGTGAACACGTGAAGATTGCGTCCTTTGGTACTTTTCTAGTGCGCGACAAGGCGAAACGCATTGGCCGCAATCCGAAGACCGGTGAAGAGCACGAAATCCCACCCCGGCGCGTGCTGGTGTTCCGCGCCAGCCAAGTGTTGAAGCAAGCTCTGGTCGAAGACTGGAAGGGCGGACCCTTGGAAGCTTACATTGAAGCGGGCGATAACGACGAGTAAGGTGCTCGGGTCCAGGCTTAATCACACAGGGGACCTGCAATGGTAAAAGCAAACGATGCCTTCCGGAACATCCGCGAAGCGTCTGAGGAACTTGACGTTCCCCAGCACGTGCTCCGGTTCTGGGAAACCAAATTCCCTGAAATCCAGCCGCTTAAGCGTGGCGGGCGTCGCCGCTATTATCGCCCTGAAGACCTGTCGCTGCTGACCACCATACGGGATTTGCTGTACGTGCAGGGCTACACCATCCGCGGTGTGCAGCGCCTTCTGCGCGAGGGTGGGATCGAAGCGCCACCAGCGCCTTCCGAAGACATGACGCTGCCCCCCGACATGGAAGCAGAAGACCAGCGCGAAGCGGAGCGCGAGGCTGCAGAAGACGTCGAGAACGCCGCAGCGTTTCAAACCCTGTCCGAAGAAGCCATTCAAACCCGCGAATTGTTCCAGACCATCACGCCTGTTGTGCCGCAGGCTGAAAACAGCCTGGCTTCGATGCTCAGCGTGCCAGAGGGGTCCGAAGATCCTGTGGACCGGCAGCGTGAGGAGCGGGAGCAGATTATTGGCCGATTGGCGGTAATCCATGCTGACCTTGCCGGTGCAATGGCACGGTTTGATCAGGCGGTCGCGGCTGAGCTCTAGCCCGTCGCGACGCGCCGCAGGCCCTTAAAAAGGGCGCATAAACTCGATGGTTGCGGATCGGCTCGAAAGCGCCCATATCTTCGAAACAGATTTCAGGGCGCAGCTATGGTGCTGCGCTGGAAGGCGTCGGCGGCCCATTTGCGGGTCGTTGTGACGGCTGCGAACTAATGGATGACTGATAGTGACCTTTCCTTACGATCCTTTTGCCCCTGCTGGCATCGTTGCTGGCCCTGATGCGACCCCATTGGGCGGGCCAACCCAGACGACGATGACGACGCCTATTCCCTACGTGATCGAGCAGACCAACCGCGGGGAAAAAGTCTACGATATCTATTCGCGGATGCTGATGGAGCGGATCATTTTCGTTTCTGGCGTGGTCAACGACATGATGTCCGCTTCGGTCTGTGCGCAACTGCTGTTTCTGGAGAGCGTCAACCCGGACAAGGATATCAGCATCTACATCAACTCCCCCGGCGGTTCTGTATCGGCGGGACTGGCAATGTATGACACCATGATGTTCGTCAAGCCGTCGATCTCCACGATTTGCGTGGGCATGGCAGCGTCGATGGGGTCTTTCCTGCTCATGGCAGGGGATAAGGACAAGCGCTTTTCGCTGCCCAATTCCAAGATCATGATTCACCAGCCTTCCTCAGGCTATCAGGGGACAGCCGCAGATATCGAAATCCACGCGCGCGAAATCCTCAAAACCCGCGAGCGCCTGAACGCGCTTTACGCCCATCATACGGGTAAAAAAGTGGCTGAGATCGACGCTGCGATGGATCGTGACAACTACATGGATCCGGAAGAGGCGTTGGAATTTGGCTTGATTGACGAAATTGTCAGTAAGCGTGCTGAGCCAGCGGAATAGACCGGTTGCGGCACCGTTGTCCGAGCCAGCTTTGGGCGGCTCAAGGGGCAGGCAAAGTGCCGCGACTTCAGCGCCTTGCAAGACGAGGCGCTTACTTCTAGTCTACCCGATACTGCCAAGGATTTAGGAACTTCAATGTCCGGAACCATCAGCGACAGCAAGAATACGCTTTACTGCTCCTTTTGCGGCAAAAGTCAGCATGAGGTGAGGAAGCTAATTGCGGGTCCAACCGTGTTCATTTGCGATGAATGCGTCGAACTGTGCATGGACATCATCCGGGAAGAAAGCAAAGGCGGTCTCGCCAAGACTTCCGAGGGTGTTCCGACGCCAACCGATATCTATGGCATTCTGGACGATTTCGTGATCGGTCAGGCACAGGCCAAGCGGGTTTTGTCCGTTGCGGTACACAACCACTACAAGCGCCTGAACCACGCCCAGAAATCCAACGATGTTGAGCTGTCCAAGTCCAACATCCTACTGGTCGGTCCGACCGGCTGTGGCAAGACGCTTCTCGCGCAGACGCTGGCGCGCATCCTCGATGTTCCTTTCACCATGGCAGATGCGACGACTCTGACCGAGGCCGGGTACGTTGGTGAGGATGTTGAGAACATTGTACTCAAGCTGCTGCAGGCCGCAGACTACAACGTCGAAAAGGCTCAGCGCGGCATCGTTTATATCGACGAAATCGACAAAATTACCCGGAAGGCGGAAAACCCGTCGATTACTCGGGACGTGTCGGGCGAAGGCGTGCAGCAAGCCCTGCTGAAGCTGATGGAAGGCACGGTTGCCTCGGTTCCGCCGCAGGGTGGGCGCAAGCACCCGCAGCAAGAGTTCCTGCAGGTCGATACCACCAATATTCTGTTCATCGCAGGCGGCGCGTTCGCAGGTCTGGAAAAGATCATCTCGCAGCGCTCGCAAGGCAGCTCCCTTGGTTTCGGTGCCACGGTGCAAAGCCCAGACGAACGCCGCACAGGTGAGATCCTGCGCGACGTTGAGCCTGAAGACTTGCAGCGCTACGGGCTGATTCCGGAATTCATTGGCCGGATGCCGGTGGTTGCGACGCTTGAGGATCTGGATGAAGCAGCGCTGATGCAGATCCTGACGGAGCCGAAAAATGCTCTGGTGAAGCAGTATCAGCGCCTGTTCGAAATGGAAGACGTCAAGCTGAGCTTTACAGACGATGCTCTCGAAGCCGTAGCTGCAAAGGCCATTAAGCGAAAGACGGGTGCACGGGGTCTTCGGTCGATTATGGAAAACATCCTGCTCGACCCCATGTATGACCTGCCGGGCATGAGCGGCGTTGAGGAAGTTGTCGTCAACAAAGATGCCGTTGAAAAGAGCGCGCAGCCGCTGTTTGTCTACTCCGAAGAAAGCAGCAACGACGCTGAACCCGCTTCGGCTTAATTGCCAAACCCAAAATATGCCCTTTCCGTCCGGCCCTGAACCACCATCAGGGCCGGTGCCGTTGCTGGTGTGACAAAGCCAGTGATGCTTATAAGCTTGGTCTTACCGGGTGGTTTTTCGGGATGTTTTAATTCTTCTCAATTTATGCGATTGTGCGGGTCTTACACGGACTTCAGCATTGAGATTTGCCGCCATGAACCAATCTTTGCCAGCCTTTAATGTGGGCGATCATTTCAATGAAATGATCAAAAGCTTTTCATCGCAGTTCGCAAACTTTGCGCTCATCGCCGCGGTTGTGGCGTTCATCAACGTGGTTTTGGTCTCCGGTTTGGGTGAAACCTCTGCCGTAACCATCATCATCAACACGCTTGTCTACGCCATTGCGGGCCCCACGGCGATTATGGTCGCCTACGATGGGCAAATGGACCGGAATGCGCGGATGGGGCAGTACGTGGGCCGAGCCGTCAGGATGATTATTCCGCTGCTTCTGCTGACACTTGTGCAGTGGGCCTTTATTAGCATCGGTTTCATTCTTCTGATCTTCCCCGGTCTGTATATCGCCGCGATGCTCTATGTGATGATTCCCGCGGTCATGGTCGAGAGCGCCGGGTTTGGGGCCTTTGGGCGGTCTTTGAGGCTATCAGAGGGTTATCGAATTTCCATCGTTCTGGTGGCTTTCCTGCTCGTCGTGGCCTGTGTCGTAATCGGTTTGATTGCTGCGGCGATCGGTTTCGCCGTCAACAGTATTCCTTTCGTTGGAATCGCGGTGGCGAGCTTCCTGAACGCCTTTATCGTGCTCATTCCGGCTGTGTCGGGGGCCTTGGTGTACTGGCGGCTGGTTGAGCGCAAGGAAGGCAAAAGCCTCGAAGAAATCGCGGACGTCTTCGCCTAAGCAACCCGCTTCACAGCGTACCCTAAAGCGCCAGATGCCATTGCATGGCGTCCACCATCGCGGCCTGATACGTCAAATGCTGGGCCGCGTGAGGGACGTCGAGTGTGATGAAGGTCTTGGGTGTTGCAACCGGTAGGGCGCGGTAAAGCCTGTGACCGTGCTGAATGGGGATCAAGCGATCCTTCGTTCCGTGAACCCAGGCAACCGGCACCCGCGTCCGTGCGGCCAGAGCCAGGTTATTGAACTGGTCCGCCATCAACCAACGCGCCCAACCGGCCATGTCAGGCAAACTGGTAAAGGTGCTCATGATGATAGCACCACGCGCGATCTGCCCTTGATCGTGCAGGGCATGAAGCGCCAGCGCTCCGCCCAGAGAGTGACCGGTAATCAGCACGTTTTCCGGTGGCCATCCAAGTCGCTGGGCCATGTCTAAAGCGGCTTGCGCGTCCCGCCTCAAGCCGGTTTCTGTTGGCCTGCTCGGCAAACCGCCATAGCCGCGATATTCCGGCAGGAGCACAGGATAACCCGCGGCGATCAATCCAGCGGTGAACCGGGTGGAGTCCTCAAAATTGCCCGCGTTGCCGTGAAAAAAAACGGTGAGCGGTGTTCCTGCAGGCTTGGCACCTCGCCAGAACCACGCCGCCAGTGGCTGTCCGTCGCGGCCCTGGTACGTGAGTGTTTCAAAGGGTGGCAGGCCGGGCCAGGGTTGGCCGGGGGTGTTTTTGGGGTGATAGACAAAAGCCCGGCTGAGCCCGACCCCTTGCGCAGCAGCAGGGGGAGCAGCGCCAAACGGGACCAGTGCTGCCGACCCCAGGAGCGAAGCGCAGAGCGTCCGGAGGGC
>PAFB01000075.1 GCA_002700865.1 Rhodospirillaceae bacterium | reverse complement strand
TTTTATGTCAAACACGTCAATAAACGCGGAACTACGGGCGCATTTTGCCCTTAGCCAGCAAACAGCGCAAACAGCAGGCCGGCACCAGTGCCGCCAAAACCGACAATGATGATGACCCGGTACATGATAAACGGCGCATTGAGCCAGTTTTTGTAGCGGTTCATCTTCCGCTCTTCTTCGCTTAAGTCCTGCAGCGTCGCGCGCATGTCGTCGATGCTGCTGTTAATGCCCAGAATGGGCATGAGATTGATGAATACGACAAGCACGGTGAAGGCAATCGTTGGCACGGTCAGGCCCATGGACATCAGAATGACCATGGCCGCGTTGACGGCGATAGCCAGTGAGAAAATGGCGGTGATATTCCAGCCCGCAGTTTGCAGGGCCCGGAAGTTCAAGGCGTACGAGGAATTGTCAGACATTGTGTGAGTACCCGTTTGTTTTGGTAAAGTATTGATACTCGCATAATATGACGACGCCGATACTTATTGTGCGTTTTGGAAGTAAAAAACTTTATCATTTGGCACATGGTTTCGTCATGAATGGGCGAAAATTCCAAAACAGCACAAAAATATTGAAATATCCTCCAATTCAAAAACCCATGATGAAATTGTTCTGCAGGGTCACATGTTTGGTTTGAGCAATGTTGAGTGGTCGACGTTCAGCATTTCGTGCTTGGTAGCCGCGTTTGACCGCTCGATTTTGGTTGCGTCGAAGGCGTGAAACCTAAAGCCGGCTGTGTTGCAGCGGGAAAGCTGGCTCTGCGGCGAAAATCCTCTTATTTTTGCGATGAACAAGGAGGCTTCGACGAATGCCACTGAAGATCGCCATTTTTGGCGCGTCCGGGTACACCGGCGCGGAGGCCATCCGGATTGCTTTGGGGCATCCGGAAGTTGAGATTGTTGCTTTGACAGGGGAGAGCAAGGCCGGAAAGAGCGTTGAGGAGGTGTATCCGCATCTTGCCGGCTTTGGCCTGCCGTCGCTGGTGCGGATTGAGGATGTCAGCCTCAAGGGGCTGGACGCCATGTTCCTGTGCTTGCCGCACGCTACCACGCAGAGGGTTGCGAAAACGCTGCGCACCGCCGCGCCTGACTTACGCTTGATTGACCTAAGCGCCGATTTCCGCCTGCGGGATGTTGCGGCCTATGAAAGTTGGTACGGCGAACACCTCGCGCCGGAGCTTCAGCCGGATGCGGTCTATGGCCTGACTGAGCACTACCGTACAGACATCGCCAACGCGCCAATCATTGCCTGTCCGGGATGCTACCCCACCAGTATCCTTGTGCCCTTGCTGGCGCTTCAAAACGCCGGTTTGATTGATCCCACCCGGATTATTGCCGACTCAAAATCAGGCACGACCGGCGCCGGGCGTAAGGCCAGCGAGGCCTTGAGCCACTCGGAGGTCTCAGAGGGGTTTCACGCTTACGGGGTCGCTTCCCACCGGCATACAGCCGAGTTGGATCAGGAGCTGTCGCAGCGCGCAGGAACAGCCGTAAAGGCCTCCTTCACCCCGCATCTCCTGCCAATGAACCGCGGCATTCTTTCCACCGTTTACGGCGAACTGGCCCCAGGCGCGAGCATTGAGCAGGCTCAGGCCGTGTTGCAAGATTTTGCCGAGCGTGAGGCCTTTGTGGTGCAGGCAGAAGGCAGCACACCTGTCGCAACCCGATTCGTCAGGGGCACCAACCGGGTCATGGTGGACCTGAAAGCAGACCGGCGAGAAGGGTCGTTTATTCTGCTTTCGGCCATTGATAACCTGACAAAAGGCTCTTCGGGGCAGGCTTTTCAGAATTTTAACGTCGCTTTTGGTTTGGAAGAGACAAGGGGCCTTCACCTTGTGAGCGCCTTTCCCTAAACCTTCGTACGCGGGCTGACTTCTCATTTTCGCCACGTTAACAGCGCAGATTCCGGCCGCGACGACAGACTTGGAAGCATAAAGATTTCGCATGAAGCTTAAGCACTGGTTCACGATTGGATTATTGGCAGGCTCGGCAGTCCTTGCGGCTTGCGGTGACCGCCCGGGTCGTGATGATGAGGTGTTGTTCACCGATCCCTATCCGGACCTCGCTTCGGTCCCGGAAGACAAGGAAAAGTCGCGCGCCGTTTCCCGCCAGACCAAGCGCATGTTCAACGACTTTCAGGCGCTGCCCAACGATGCCGCTGTTCTGGCCGCTGATTTCAATCCGGCACTGAGTCAGCCGGTGCTGCCGCCACGCAGCATCTCTGAAATCCGAAGTGCTGAGTCCTATACCTCCCTGCAACTGGACAACAGCACGGCGACCGCGCTGTTGGTTCGACAGCAGGAAAGTGACGTGTTCTTCGGCATCGAAGAACAGATCGCGCAGGACGCCATTTACCGCGCGCGGCAGGCTGAGGAACAGCGCGCGCGAGAGCAGGCGATGATCGAAGCGCGCGAGGAGTTTGAAGCCCGTCGTACGGAGCAGCTGCAAATGATGCAGGAGCGGGCCGAGTTGATGGCTGCTTTGGAAATGGAGCCCCAAGTCGAGATCGCGACAGGGCCGACCAAGCAACCCGGTTCTCTGGCTGAATTGTTCTTTGACATTACGGTCGGCGACCCTGTCTCCATCGTCTACTTCGATCCGGAATCGACGAATTTAGGCGAGCGGGAACTGGCAATTCTGCGCCCAATTGCGACGATGGCTCTGCAAAACAACCAGACCCTGATCCTGCACGGACATACAAACGGGTACCGTTTCACGCGGACACAGGCGCATCGTGACCATCATTTGGCCATATCCAAAACTCGCGCACAGGTTGTAAGCGCGGCTTTGGTGGGTATGGGTGTTCCGGCTGGAAGAATCGAAATCGAATGGTTTGGCGATTTGCGTCCGGTCTGGGCGGAAGTTAACGGGATGACATCCCAGGGCAATCGCCGCGTTGAAATCTTCGTCAAAATCCCCGAGCGCCTGATAACGCGCGGTTCGAGCCTGTTAGAGCAGAACTAAAGGCCGGATTTGGTCTGTGACTGTGAAATCCTGTGAGCAGGATTGCGCGTAAATTTCCTTGATTTTCAAAATAATATCCCGTTGAGATGTGAAATACCTCGCTCAATGGGATAAAATCCGATGAATGATGATTTCTACCGCATCCGCCGTTTGCCGCCCTATGTCTTTGCTGAAGTGAATGCGCTCAAGCAGGCTGCGCGGGCGAAGGGCGATGACATCATTGATTTTGGCATGGGCAATCCAGACCAGCCGCCGGCCCCGCATATCCTCGAAAAGATGCAGGAAGCCCTGCACAACCCGCGCGCGCACCGCTATTCGACGTCTCGGGGTATTCCCGGTCTGCGCAAGGCCCTGTCCGGGTACTACGAGCGTCGCTTTGGCGTGGAGATCGACCCGGAGGCAGAGGCCATCATGACGCTGGGGTCAAAAGAAGGGCTGGCTAACCTTGCACAGGCTATTTCTTCACCCGGCGACACCATATTGGTCCCGAACCCATCCTACCCGATCCACGCCTTTGGCTTCATCATCGCAGGGGCGTCGCTGCGGTATTTGCCCACGGCGTCCTCCGGCGAAGAGTTCTTTGACCGCCTGCGGCGCGCGGTTGAGTATGCTGTCCCCAAGCCCGTCGCGATTGTGATCAACTATCCGTCAAACCCAACCGCTGAAGTGGTGGATCTGGATTTCTATGGCCAGATCATCGACTTTTGCCGCTTTCACGGCATCTACGTGCTTTCTGATCTGGCGTACGCAGAAGTCTACTTCAACGGCAATCCACCGCCATCCGTGCTGCAAATTCCCGGTGCCAAGGATATCGCGGTCGAGTTCACCTCGATGTCGAAGACCTACAACATGCCCGGCTGGCGCGTCGGGTTTGCCGCTGGTAATCGGGAACTGATCGCCGCGCTGGGACGGGTGAAGTCATATTTGGACTATGGCGCTTTCACCCCGATACAAGTCGCTGCTACAGCGGCCTTGAACGGTCCGCAGGACTGCGTGGACGAGATGCGCGCGCTGTATCGCGAGCGACGGGACGTGCTGGTTGACGGCCTGAACGCCAGCGGCTGGGACTGCCCTTCACCACCTGCGACGATGTTTGTATGGGCACCGATTCCGGAACCTTTCCGGGATATGGGTGTGATGAACTTTGCAAAGTTGCTGCTTCAGGAGGCTGACGTGGCGGTTGCACCGGGCGTAGGCTTTGGCGAAGACGGTGAGGGCTATGTTCGTTTGGGGCTGGTGGAGAATACGCACCGCATCCGACAAGCCGTGCGCAACATCCGCGCTTTTTTGTCCCGCCACGGCGCGCATGCAGAGTTGGCGAAATCGGCCTAAGCCTGCAGCGCGTTCAGGGCCGTCAGGCGTCGCGGAACAGAGCGAGTAGAGCGTCCAAAGAGGCTTGGATTGCATCCAGATCGAAGACCGGTATGCCAGCGGGCCCATCGCTTAGCCCGCCGGGCGTGGCCACAGCGAGGATATTCGGTACCTCGCCCAGCAGTCGCGGCCTTTGCAGTTCGGGGCGGAAAATCTCCAGCTTGGGGTGGGTACCGGCCTTGAAGCCTTCTACCACCACGGCATCTGCGCCACTCACACGAGGCAGCAGTTCTTCCAAGCTTCGACGCTGGTTGGGGTCGGGCAGGGGAGCTTCAATCATGTGGGCAATCCGCTGACTGGACGCGACCACAACCTCATCTGCGCCAGCCTGCCGGTGGGCATAGCTGTCTTTTCCGGGGACATCGACGTCAAAGCCGTGATGCGCATGCTTGATCGTCGCCACCCGCAGTCCACGCGCCTTGAGCGCAGCGATCAGTTTGAGCGCTAGCGTGGTTTTTCCGCTGCCTGACCAGCCGGCGAGGCCGATGACAACGGGTTGTATGGCGTTTGGCTGGTCTGCCACCTCGTTCATACCTTCTTTCGTCTGTCGCTCTATAGTCAGGGAATAGTGCATTCCATGACTGGAGGATGATCATGCTAGATCAGGTACGTGACACATTGAACCGCATCAAGTCCCCAGAGGGACAGGGCTTGGTTGACGCGGGCTACGTTCAGGGGCTGACAGAAGACAAGGGGCTGATCCGGCTGGTGCTGGAAGCCCCCGCCGACCGTGCCAACGCCTTACCGCCGTTGAAGTCGGCAGTGGAGCAGGCTTTGCAAGCCATGGACGGGGTCAGCGGCACGCAGATCATCACCACAACGCAAACCACGACAAAGCCGGCACCGCAAAGCAGTGCTGCCCCCGAACGCCGACAACCAACCGATGCCAACTTGCCCCGTCCCGCAAGGCATGTCCTGGGCGTTGCTTCCGGCAAGGGAGGGGTCGGGAAATCGACCACAGCCTACAACCTCGCTGTCGCCATGGCGCAGGATGGGTTGCGGGTCGGTATTCTGGACGCCGATATTTACGGGCCGAGCGTGCCAGTGCTGTCTGGTCTCGGAGCTGAGGCCAAGCCGGACCTTGACGATCAAAAGCGGATGATCCCGCTTAAAGCCCACGGCCTCGAACTCATGTCGATCGGTTTTTTGGTGCCGCAGGACAGTGCAACGGTTTGGCGGGGGCCGATGGTTCAAAATGCCTTGTTCCAGCTATACGGCTCAACCCTTTGGGGCGGAGGCAGTGGGCTCGATGTCTTGATCGTGGATCTGCCGCCGGGGACCGGCGACATACAACTTTCGCTGGCACAGCAGAGCGCGCTGGATTCAGCCATCATCGTTACCACGCCACAGGATTTGTCCATGATTGATGCCCTTAAGGGCGTCTCTATGCTTGAAAAAGTGGGGACGAGGATACTTGGAGTGGTGGAAAACATGTCCGGTTTTCTATGCTCGAATTGCGGAACTATTCACAATATTTTTGGACAGGGGGCGGCTGAGAAACTGAAAATCGCCAAAAATATTGAGTTTCTTGGCGAGATTCCTCTGACGCTGGAGGTGCGCGAAGGCGCAGATTCGGGAAATCCAATCGTTCAGCAGGGGGGTGAAAAAGAAGGCTCAGCGCAATATTTGCAACTTAAAGACATAATTCGCCAGAAAATATCTATTTAGGAACGAAAACTTTTAAGTAAAAATTGAAAAATACTGAAATTTTAAAACAAAAGCAGTCAACTGCAATGAACATGTTTGGTCAGACAATAGAGTTATTGTAGATATTGCGTAAAAAAATCACTAAAAGTGCGAAAAAACATTCACAAATACACAAATACTCCCAAGCGGCCACTATGAATAGTCCGTTTATACTAGACTACATCAATATGATGCGTTAACCCGATTATAGCGGCTCAAGCTATCGCTTAGCGCGAATTCTTGCCTTTCCTTCTTGTAGGGTCTTTTGCCATTTTAGGTGGCAATCCGGGTGAAGAGTTTACTAATTGCAAAATGTGCGATGCCGCCAAATAAAGTTAAATCGGGGAACCAGAATGGCTAAGGACATTCATCCAGTAGACGTCTTTGTGGGTCAGCGTCTGCGTCAACGAAGAATTAGCTTGGGTATCACTCAAGAAGATATGGCCAATGCACTCGGCCTGTCGTTTCAGCAAGTGCAAAAATACGAAAAGGGCATGAACCGCATGTCATCGTCCCGTCTCTGGGAAATTGGGCGTATCGTCGGCGTTGACGTGGCTTATTTCTTTGAAGGCATGGCGGACGATATTGCCAGCATCACGAACCTCCGCAGCGATCTACACGCGCGCGCGCAGGTGGCACCAACCGCCCTCAGCGAGCGCGAACTCCGCCTTGTCCACCACTACGGTGCGATCAAGGATTCATCGATCAGAGACGGGGTTTATTCGTTGATCCGCGCCCTGAATCTCAAAGAAGGCGAATTTGACGACGACGAGGTCGACTTTGCCGCTTAGGTAGTCGACCAAAAATCCTAAGCGTTTGAGGTGCTCATGGCGCGCGCCAGCATCTCTGGGTCAATGTTCCCGCCTGACAGGTAGGCTACAACGGTTTGACCCTTCAATTCGGTTAGGTGTTTCCGTGCGACAGCCAAGGCTATCGCGCCGCCAGGTTCGACAACCAGCTTCATCCTGTTCGCGGCAAAAGCGATGGTTTCTAAAACATCGGCATCGCTGGCTGTGCGCCCAGTCACGCCGCAGGCCTGCAGCACGGGGAAGGTGACTTCACCGGGGGTTGGGGTCACGATGGCGTCGCAGATCGAGCGTGCTTCCGGGTCGTTGGCGACCCGCACGCCTTGGTTCAGGCTGCGCCCCGTGTCGTCGTGACTGTCCGGCTCGGCGGCCCAGACTTGCGCTTGCGGGAAGGTTGTGTTGAACACCAGCGCGCTTCCGCCCGCCAAACCACCGCCGCCGCAACAGATAATCGCCGTGTCCAGAGTCAGGCCCTTGGCGCGAAGCTGATTGGTGACCTCGATTGCCGATGTTCCTTGGCCAATCATGGTTGGCAAGTAGTCGTAAGGCGGGATCAGCATGGCGCCCGTTTCCGCTTGAAACGCCTGTCCCAGCGCTTCACGGCTTTCCGTATAGCGATCGTAGGTGATGACGTCTGCGCCCAGAGCCTTGGTGTTCGCTTTTTTGATCGCCGGAGCGTCTTCAGGCATGATGATCGTGGCAGGAACGCCGAAGTGACGCGCCGCTGCCGCAACGCCCTGCGCGTGGTTGCCGCTGGAGTAGGCCACGACCCCTTTGGCCCGGTCTCCAGCGCTCAGCGAACATAAGGCATTCATGCCGCCGCGCAGCTTGAAAGATCCAGTCCGCTGCAGGTTTTCGCATTTGACAAAGAACCGCCCCTCGATCGCAGCAGACAGCTCGGCCACCTCCAACAAAGGCGTTTCAACGATCAGAGATCGTATGCGGTCGGCGGCGTCGGCAATGTCCTGGTAGGTGACGGGGAGGGACGCGATGGCTGGTGACATGGGGTGGCTCATTGATGGTCAAAACGAATGGCGCGCAGGCGCGCGCAGGCATGGCTGAAGCTGTGACGATTTGCGGCCAAAGTCGAGGGTAAATCCAGCGACGGCTTGCCCGCGCCCCGTGTCAGTGCGCGAAACAAGCCCTTCAGCGGCGTGAGCCGAGCAGGTGGCGCGGCATCAGGATTTCAACCGGTCCACTGGCAAAACGTGCGCGGTAGAGATTGTACAGTGCCGTCACGCGGCGGGCGTAGTCGCGGGTTTCGCCGAAGGAAATGCTCTCCATCCACACCAAAGGCTCAATCGCATTCGTGCGCGGATCACCGAATTCCTGCATCCAGCGCTGGGTATTGCCCGGCCCGGCGTTGTAGGAGGAAATCGCCAGCAAATCGGCATCTTTGAACCGGCTTTGCAAGTCCTGCAGATAAGCCGCGCCGAGGGTAAGGTTGTAACGCGCGTCCCGCGTGAGGGCTTCTTCTTTGAACTCCAGCTCATGCCGGTCGGCCATGGCTCTGGCCGTGCCCGGCAAAACCTGCATCAGCCCCAGCGCGCCGGAGCGGCTCACAGCGCCAGTCTGAAACTTGCTTTCCTGCCAGGCGATAGCGTGCACCAAAGCCTCATCGACCCGCAGACCGCGCGCAGGTTCGATCGTCAGCTTTGGCAGGAGCGACTCAAGCTCATAGAGGCCGCGTTCCGCTGCGTTGCGCGCCATGGTCAGTGTCAGGCTGTGCTTGCCATTTTCACGCGCCATGGCGACCAGCGCGGCGAAGTCGTCCGGGGTTTGGGCCGCTGTACTCATGGCAAAGATAAATCGCTCAGCCAGCGAGCCGATTTCCATGGACCAGAGCGTTTTTGCCCAAAACGCCAGTTCTTTCATCTCTTCGGATTCCAGGCCCTTATTGGCGTGCGTTCGGGGATAATCGGACTCAAACAGCTTGCGGCCCAGATCGCTCATACAGGCCTGACCGTAAAAGGTATGAGCGTGTGCCGCGCAGACCTCCAACTCCCGTTCAGCGCCCTCGGTGTTGCCCCGCGCCCCCATCGCCTGCGCGAGCCAGTAGCGGGCTCGATCCTGTAGCCGCAAGTCTTCGGCAGATCCCAGCGATCGTTCAAAAGCTTCCTGTGCCGGATGGGGCAGGCCAAGGCGGGTCAGGGCGATCCACCCCTTCATCCACTCGGCTTCGGCGCGGGCATCACCGACCTCTAAACCGTGCCGCTGCGCCAGTCCCAGCGCGAGGTCAAACTTCTGCTCTTTCAGCGCTTGGCGGATCAGGATATGCCGCGCGCGCCATTCCAAATCAGGCAAACGCAGCGCTGCCGGAATGCGTCCCAAGGCGGTCTGAGCTTCGGCGTGCTTCCCTTCGGCATCCAGAGCGAGGAGTTCAGGCAGCACAAAGGCAGGGTGCCGCTGGAAACCCACGGGCAGGGCGTCTTTTCGCGTGCTGTCCCCGCCGATATGGTCATCCAGCGCTTGAGCGAAAGCCTGCCATTCCTCGTTAAGCTTAGGGTAATAGCGCCGGGCGTCCGCCCTTTGTTTGTTCATGAGCAGGTGCGAAACCCGCGCGCGGTAGTCTTCCTCTCGCAGGTAGTCAGCAAAGGTGCGTTCGAAGGTCAGCTCGTCCTGGAAACCAAAGCGCTTGGAGGCCCACTGACGCCGGATTTCGGCAACGGCCCGCTCGAAATCGCCAGCCTGCAATTCAGCCTGCAAAGCGCGGCGGCGGCCGGCTTCTGTGGTCGGCTTAAAGGCCGCGTAGTACTCCAGCATCTCGGCGGGTGAGCGCGCCTGCGACAGCAACCGCTCGCGCTTCACTTCCATGGTCTTGGTGCCGGGCCAATGCTGATTGGTGGTCAGGAAAGCGTCCAGTTCAGCGAGGTCGATGTTCTCAATCGGCGTCTTGGGGTCCACCAGATAGAACCATTGGAGCAGCTTTGGCAGGCCATCGGGCTGGGTTTTGAGGGTAAAAGCGAGCTGCGAGGCCTGCACGTGATTACCGGCGCGCGCGGCGCGAATGACAGCCGTCAGTGCCTCCTGCTGGTCCTCATTGCGATTGCTGAACAGCACAGACAGTACAGC
>PAFB01000074.1 GCA_002700865.1 Rhodospirillaceae bacterium | reverse complement strand
GCGATATTCAGCCTCGCCCTCGTAAAGCTGCAACTGACCCTGTCGCAGCAGCAGATTTTCGCCCGCGACATCCTTGACCTGGCGCTCCAAAGCGTCTCGGCTCAGCGCCATCAGGCGGCTCTGTGCCGCCACGCCTGCGGCAAAGCGATCCGGCCTGCTTGCGCGCCAGAACCGCAGCATCCACGGTGCAATATTGAGTGCGTAGCGCGGTGGGATCGACAGGGGGCCGAGGGGATCAATCAACCATCGCGGCGCTTTGCGCATGATCCCCGGCGTGGCCAAGGGCATCACGTCGGTAAAGGCGAAGGCGCCGGCATTGCCTGCACTTGCCCGTTCAGTGCCATCGAGCGGGGCGCGGTCATACAGGCTGACCGCAAAGCCCCTGCGCTGCAATTCCAGCCCGATATTGATGCCCACAATCCCCGCGCCAACAATGGCGACAGTCTCGCTCACAGGATCACGCCTTTGGCAAAGGGGTCTGTGGGGTGAAACAGCAGGTTGGCTTCCGCCATCACGTGGGCTTGACCGCGCAGCGTCGGAATGACGCCACCGGAGAGCCCGGGTTGGTAAGAGACCTCAAAGCGACTGCCAATGACGCTTTCGTGCGTGATGGTCATGCCCGGGGCCAAGAGCCCCTTTGCCGCCAGACACGCCAGCCGCCCCGAGCTGCCGGTGCCGCAGGGGGATCGGTCATAGGTATCGTCGGGGCAGAGCACAAACGACCGGCTGTCTACGGCCGCGTCGCGAACGTCTTGCTGGAAGATAACATGATCCACAACCTCGCCATGAGGGCCGATTGGCCCTTGCGCGTTGACGGCGTCGCGGATCGCAACGGCCTGATCGGTGAGGGCGCGGATGTTCGCAGCCGCCACCGCCAGAGGACTGGGTTCGATGATGTAGAACCAATTTCCACCGTAGGCTATGTCCCCCGTCACTGTCCCCAAACCCGGCACGTCCACGCAGACATCGGCTTGCACAAGCCGGCTTTCGATGTTGCGGACTGTTACGGTGTTGGCGTCGTGCAATTCCACGCCAACTTGGCCCGCGCGGGTATCAAAGCGGTGCGTCCCCGGTGAAATTCGGCCCAGATGGGCCAGTGTCACCGCAAGGCCCATGGTGCCATGCCCACACATGCCGATCACGGCCGCAACGTCGAAGTAAATCACGCCTGTGGTGCTGTCGGGCGAGGTGGGAGGGACCAGCAATGCGGCGACCATGGCCGGTTGTCCGCGTGGTTCTGCCAGCACGGCTGTTAGAAAGTCCTGATGATCCCGCGCCAGCCGCTGCGCCTGCGCCTCGATGCTGCCTCCGCCCAGATCGGGGCCACCGCTGAGGATCACGCGGGTAGGTTCACCGCCAGTGTGGCTGTCGATCACATGCATTCAGCAATCACCCCGCCCTGTGCGCTCCACTCTGCGAACCAAGACTTGAACAGCCGGTACTGGTCTTCACAGAATTGCCTTTGCGAGCCAGAAAGCGCGTCGGTTTCGTTGAATTGTAGGCGATAGGCCTCATCTCCGGCGACCACGGCCAGATGCTTGTAATACAGCACCAGATCGGGGCCTTCGTCGTAGCTGGAAAGTACGTGGATTGCCTCGGTCATTTCCTGTGCCCGCACCCGCGCCTCAGAGCTGCCGGCGGCAGCCCTTTTGCTGAGCGCTTCGAGCAGCAAGACTTCGCGGGGCAATACGTTGCCGATGCCAGTGATTGCGCCGGTTGCGCCACAGTTGACGATACCGTGGAAGACTTGCGTATCCACACCAATCATCAGCGCCACCTGATCGTCCTGTGAGGTGATGTGCTCGGCGGCAAAGGTCAGATCATCGGCCCCGCCAAACTCCTTGAAACCAACCAGATTTTGATGCTCTGCCCGCAGCGCAAAGAACAGCTCAGCCCGAACGGTAAAGCCGTAATAGGGGCTGTTGTAGATTACAGCAGGAACGTCGGGCGCAGCACTGAGGATGGATTTGAAATGATGCCACTGCGCGCTTGTCGAAGGCCCGCGTGAGAGCACCCGGGGAATGACCATCAGCCCGGCTGCACCCACAGCCTGCGCATGAGCAGACAGCGCGGTTGCGGACTGTGAGTTGATTGCCCCGGTGCCAACAACCACCGGCACGCCAGCCTTAACCAGCCGCTCGACCCCCTCCATCCGCTGGGCGTCGGTGAGCAGCGGCCAGTCACCCATGGAACCAGCATAGATAACGGCGCTCATTCCATGGTCCATCATCTCTTTGCCCTTGCGTACGAGCGCATCAAAGTCCGGTGTGCGATCGGGCAGGCATGGGGTCATCAGCGCGGGCATCATGCCTTGAAAGACGGAAGCAGACACAGAAGCAGACACAGAAGCGGGCACAGAAGCGGGCATGGAAACAGTCTCCGGCAAATCGGTTAGAATTCGCAGGAGCCTAACAAGGGTTTAGAGACTTGCAAACGTGCAAGCGCGCCTCAGTGTTGGTTCAACGGTCCGTACACAGCATCCTGACCGCGCGCCGATCCAGCCCGCGCAACTCACCGTGTCCGCCAAAGCGGTACTCAAAGTAGGTGCTTTCGACCCTGTCGCCGCGCTCATTCAAGGCGCGGTCAAGGGCGCGGGCGTTTCTGACTGGAACGATAGTATCCCGTGCGCCGTGGTGGGTTTGCACGCGCTCAGGCAACAGGTCAGCGAAATGCAGAGCTGAACCGGACAGCAGCTTGTGCCGCAACGCTTTGTAGCTCATCTCGCCGTCCAGATATGCCTGTGTCCAACCCGCGGGAAAGCCGTAGAAAGGACCATAGTCCTCGCCCCGGAGTGTATCCCGCACACGGCCTGCCATGTGGGGTGCAGTCAGGACATCGGTGGGGCCAAAGACGTTGACCACGCGATCAACACGGGGGTCGCGAATGCCCAGTATCAGCGATGTTCCGCCTCCGCGCGAATACCCCCAAGCGCTAACATCGTCGCCCTGCGCGCCGGCATAATTGGCGATCACGCCGCTGATCAGGGCCATGGTGTCATCGACGTCGCGGTCAATCAGGCTTTGAGCGCCGGAACTCTGGTAGGTCCGCCGCTGAGTCCGTAACGCCTCGCCGCGAAAGCTGGGGACAAGGACGAAGAAATCCGCGAGACAATCATCCGCGACATGAAAAGCCCAATCGGCATCCACGCCTTCCCATCCGCCATGATTGAGCACGAGGATCGGTGCGGATTGTCCGGAGCGATAGTCTTCAGGCATCCGCACGGCGGCATAGTGGCGATTGCCATCGAGCTGGTGGCTGACAATGTCCATTCGGAAGCCGTCATCGCGTACGCTTTCCTCGACGCGCCAGCCCTGCACCCGCGCGGAGCGGCTGGCCCAGTCGTCCAGAACGGCGCGTCGCTCGGTGGCGGTTGGTGGGGAGAATAGGGCATCGATTGCATCGCCGGGCGCACTGTTGGCGCTGGTCGCGAAACTGACATAACCGGCTAGCCCAATAATGGCGGGGAGCAGGGCAATCGACGGTGTTTTGCGGGCTTGATTGTGCGAAGGCATAGAGCGGCTCCTTGGTTCTAGGGGTTCCTGTGGTCGTTACACAGAAACCCCCGCCAAGCGTTTACATCCGAGCCAGATTTTTTGAAGGGAGGGGACAAAATCCCCAATTTAAGGCCCTAAACGGCCTTCTGAGCGCCTTTTCAGCGCAGCAGTCTTCCAAACCGTTTGCAGACCGATAGGGGCCCGCACCTTTGCCACCCAGCAGCCAGGCAGGGCTGAAGCCGAGTACACCGGCGAGCATTGTCAGGCGATTAGCGCGCGGCTGAAGAGTGTTGTTTTGCCAGGACGAAAGTGTGCCTGTGCGCACGCCCAGGCGGCGTGAAAGTTGTGCTGTGGTGAGATTGCTACAGACGCGCGCATCGGAGATACGCTCGCCCAACGAAAACAATTTTTCCTTTTCAAGCATGGGCTGGACTATACCCGAGTGTCGCAAAAAAGCAAGTGCGTCGCATTTGGTAAATTTGTGACAAGGGCGCATTTGGGTCTCATTGTTGGGATGGACCTGCGCCCGCTGAGCACCATTTTCACTGTATGCGCAAGAAATCTGACCTTCCCTCCAAGACCTGTCCGGTATGCCAGCGCCCGTTTTCGTGGCGCAAAAAGTGGCAGCGGCATTGGGAGGATGTTGTCTATTGCTCCGAGCGTTGCCGACGCGAGCGCGGCAAGACTAAAGCCCGCCATTAGCCAGATTTCGAAAATGCAGCATACCGCCCTCGACTTTGCCTCATTTCAGTCGATCTCTAGAGCAGTTCGATATGACGGCCAGAGAGAGTACCTTAAATGAGCCAACCTGACGATTTCGGCTTCGGCACCCAAATTCGCAAATCCCCTTTTTTTGATGCGACCGTAAAATGGGGGGCCAAAGGCTTTTCGGTCTATAACCACATGTACATTCCGCGCGATTTTGGCGACCCGGAGCAGAATTTCTGGAACCTCGTGAATGACGCCATTCTCTGCGACGTTGCGGTTGAACGGCAGGTGGAAATTTCGGGGCCAGACGCCGCGCGCTTTGTGCAGATGCTGACTCCACGCGACCTGTCAAAGCTATCCGTTGGACAGTGCAAGTACATCCTGATCACCAATGAGCAGGGCGGTATTCTGAACGATCCTGTGCTGTTGCGGCTGGAGGAAAACCGGTTTTGGATCTCCTTGGCTGACAGCGATATTTTGCTGTGGGCGCAGGGCGTGGCTGTGCATTCGGGCATGGATGTCAGCATCCATGAACCCGACGTCTCCCCCTTGCAACTTCAGGGGCCCCAGTCTCTGGAAATCATGAAAGTGCTGTTCGGCGAAGATATTGCGGATCTTCGGTATTACTGGCTGCGTCACCTCGAACTCAACGGCATGCCGCTTGTGGTTTCGCGGACGGGGTGGTCGAGTGAGCTGGGGTACGAAATCTATCTGCAGGATGGCAGTCGTGGCGGCGAGCTGTGGGAGGCAATCATGGCCGCCGGCGCGCCCTTTGGCCTCAAGCCCGGTCACACATCCTCAATCCGCCGGATCGAAGGCGGTATGCTGTCTTATCACGCCGATGCCGATATCAACACCAACCCCTTCGAGCTGGGTCTGGACCGATTGCTGAACATTGATATGGATGCTGCCTTCATTGGCAAAGCCGCCTTACAACGCATCCGGGCAGAGGGCGTGTCGCGTCGGCAGGTTGGGCTTGTCATCGAGGCTGAACCGCTCAAAGGACCCAATACGACCTTTTGGCCGGTGTTTGGTGGGACCGGGACCGGTGCGCAGAGCCCGGTTGGGAAGGTTACTTCAGCAGTCTACAGCCCGCGCTTGCAGCAGAATATCGCCCTCGCCATGGTGTCGAACGGGCACAGCGATGTCGGGACTAAGCTTGAAGTTGCCATGCTGCAGGGTAAGGTACAGGCAACAGTGGTGGACCGGCCCTTTTTTGATCCTAAGAAAAAGATCGCGTCGGGCTGACCACCTCAGAGGCTTCCGGTGCGTGAGACCAAACCGGGGCCATGATGCCCAGAGAGAGCGGGGAGGGGATTGACCCATGGCGACAACCGACGACGTGCTATTGCACGAACTGGATGCACGCGGCGTTCTGCGCCTAACCCTGAACGACCCAAGGCGTCGCAACCCGCTTTCCGAGGCCATGCTTGCGGCTCTGCATACTGCCATTCTGGACGCTGGGGAGAATCCTGCGGTGCGGGTGGTGATCCTTGGTGCCAACGGCCCGGCCTTTTCCGCAGGCCACGATCTGCGTGAAATGACCGCCGAGCGCGAGGCTCCGGACCGGGGGCGGGCCTATTTTGCCAAGATGATGGGTATTTGTTCGACAGTCATGCAGGCCGTCGTAACTTGTCCCAAACCTGTTATTGCCGAAGTCGGCGGGGTTGCGGCGGCAGCGGGGTGTCAGTTGGTGGCGAGCTGCGACATGGCCATCGCCAGCGAAGGCGCACTGTTCAACACACCCGGCGTCAACATCGGCCTGTTCTGCTCCACCCCCATGGTCGCCATTTCCCGCAACGTGTCTTCCAAACACGCCATGGAGATGTTGTTGACCGGTGACTTAATCCCTGCTGCACGGGCCGAGGAAATGGGGCTGGTCAATCGTGTCGTTGCCGAAGCTGACTTGCGCTCAGCTACTGACCAACTCGCCGCGCAAATTGCGACCAAGTCGACCTACACACTGGCCGTGGGCAAGCGCGCATTTTATGAACAGGCCGAGATGACACTGGGCGAGGCTTACACCTACGCCTCCCGCGTTATGGTCGAAAACATGCTCGCCCACGACGCGGAAGAGGGTATTGGTGCTTTTCTGGAAAAGCGTTCCCCTGAATGGAAGGATTCCTGATCAGTATGGCAGAGAATTTCTATGAGACCGGCTTGGATCGAAACCCGGCCAACTTCCAGCCTCTGACGCCACTGACCTTCCTCGAACGTGCTGCGACTGTGTTCCCTGAGCACCCTGCCATCATCCATGGCTCGCTGCGGCGGTCCTATGCAGATTTTTACCGCCGTGCCCGGCAACTGGGCTCGGCGCTTTCGACGCGTTTTGGGATCGGTCGCGGCGATACGGTGTCCGTCATTCTCGCCAATACCCCGGCCATGCTCGAATGCCATTATGGCGTGCCCATGTGCGCCGGGGTGCTGCATTCGATCAACACCCGGCTCGATGCCGCCGTTGTCGCCTTTCAGCTTGATCACGCGCAGTCCAAAGTCCTGATCGTTGACCGCGAGTTTATGCCGCTGGCCCGTCAGGCGCTGGCGCTGGCGCAGGTTCAACCGGTGCTGATCCAGTACGACGACCCAGAATTCACAGAGCTCCAAGCCGACGATGCCGCCAGCGCAGATGCGCTGGACTATGAGGCTTTGCTGAGCGAGGGCGACCCTGAATACGCGTGGCTGATGCCGCAGGACGAGTGGGATGCGATCACCATCAACTACACGTCCGGCACCACAGGCGACCCGAAGGGCGTGGTGTATCACCACCGTGGGGCTTCCTTGTTGGCACAGGGGAACGCGCTGACGACCTCCATGGCTAAGCATGCGGTCTATTTGTGGACCTTGCCGATGTTTCATTGCAACGGCTGGTGCTTCCCCTGGACCCTGTCTGCGATCATCGGCACCCATGTGTGCCTGCGCCAAGTGCGGGCAGAGCCGATTTGGCAGGCGCTGGCCGATGAAGCCGTCACGCACTTGTGCGGCGCGCCTATCGTCATGTCGCTGCTGATTTCTGCGCCCGAGACGGTAAAGCGCCCGCTGGCCCAAACCGTGCAGTTTTTCACCGCCGCCGCACCGCCGCCGGAAACCGTGCTGGCCGACATGAATGCTGCGGGCTTTGACGTGACCCATCTCTATGGGCTTACCGAAACCTATGGCCCGGCCGTGGTCAACGATTGGCACCAGCCGTGGTCAGACTTATCCGCCCCTGCACAGGCCGCGCTAAAGTCGCGCCAGGGGGTCCGGTATCTGCCGCTGGAGCAGCTCGACGTCCTCGACCCAGACACCATGGAGCCAGTGCCCCGTGATGGCGAGAGCATGGGGGAGGTGATGTTTCGCGGCAATGTGGTCATGAAAGGCTACTTCCGAAATCCTTCAGCCACGGAAAAAGCCTTTGCCGGGGGATGGTTTCACTCCGGCGATCTCGGGGTTGTGCATCCGGATGGTTACATCCAGCTCAAAGACCGCTCCAAGGACATCATCATTTCGGGCGGGGAGAATATATCGTCGATTGAAGTTGAGGATGCGCTGTATCAGCACCCGGCTGTCGAAGCCGCCGCTGTCGTTGCCATGCCGCATGAAAAGTGGGGCGAGACCCCCTGTGCCTTTATCGAACTGGTCGCCGGACAGGCGGAGCCTGAGCCGGAGGCCCTGCGCCAGTGGTGTCGAGAGCGGCTGGCAGCGTACAAAATCCCCGGCCACTTCGTGTTCACCACCATCGCCCGAACATCGACTGGCAAAGTGCAGAAATTCCGCCTGCGCGAGCAAGCCAAAGCACTGACGCAGCACAGCTGGGGCAGGTCATGATTTCGGAAGTACGCGCCGTTGTCTTCGACTGGGCCGGAACCATGGTGGATTTCGGCAGCTTTGCACCCATGCAGTCCTTTGTCGCAGCGTTCGAGGCCTTTGGCGTGTCGGTAACGCTGGAAGAAGCCCGCGGCCCGATGGGCCTGCCAAAGCGGGATCACATCGATATCATGATCCATCAACCTCGCATCGCTGAGGTTTGGGAGCAGGTGAACGGGGCGCCGCCGGGGAGCAGCGATGTTGACGCGATCCTTGCCCGCTTTGAGCCTATCAATGCTCAAGTCGCAGCGCGCCACGCTGACCTTGTCCCCGGTGCTTTGGATATGCTGGCTGAATTGAATCGGCGTGGGATCAAGGTTGGCTCTACCACAGGC
>PAFB01000073.1 GCA_002700865.1 Rhodospirillaceae bacterium | reverse complement strand
ACTGGCAACAACCAACAAGGTTGTGCTTGCCGGCGAGGTCAGAGGCGACGTTACCCACGAAGAAATGATTGCCTCTGCCCGCGATGTCATCCAACGGATCGGCTACGAACAGGACGGCTTCCACTGGCAGCACGCCAGCATTGATTGCTATGTTCACGGTCAGTCAGCCGACATTGCGCAAGGCGTGGATGAAGGCGAGGGCGACTTCACTGAAGAAGGCGCCGGTGATCAGGGGATCATGTTTGGCTATGCCTGCCGCGAAACCCCGTCGCTGATGCCTGCGCCGATCCAGTACGCGCACCAGATCATGCTCAAGCTTGCCGAGTTGCGGCACGGCGGTGAAGACCGGCTTGGCCCCGACGCCAAATCGCAAGTCACACTGGGCTACGAAAACGGCCAACCGGTTTCGACGACCAACGTCGTCGTTTCCACCCAGCACGCCGCCAACGCTACCAAAACTCAAGTGCGCGATATTGTGCGCGGGGTTGTGTCCGACGTCTTGCCTCAGGGGTGGATGCCGAGCGAAGACGCGCTGTACTGCAATCCTACAGGCCAGTTCATCATCGGCGGACCGGATGGAGATGCTGGCCTGACAGGTCGGAAGATCATCGTGGATACCTATGGCGGTGCTGCGCCGCATGGTGGTGGTGCGTTCTCGGGCAAGGACCCAACCAAGGTTGACCGCTCCGCAGCCTACGCCGCGCGCTACCTCGCCAAGAACATCGTCGCGGCCGAACTGGCCGAAAAGTGCACGATCCAGCTTTCCTACGCCATCGGCGTCGCTCAGCCGCTTTCGATCTTCGTCAACACCTACGGCACTGGTAGCATTGCCGAGCAGCGGATTTCCGAAGCGGTCGGGCGGGTCATGGACCTGCGCCCCAAGGGCATCCGAACGCATCTCGGCCTGAACCGTCCGATTTACAGCCGGACCGCCGCTTACGGTCACTTTGGCCGCGACCCGGAGGCTGATGGCGGTTTCTCGTGGGAGAAAGTGGACTTGGTGGAAGCGCTTAAGGCCGAATTGTCCTGATGCAAAATCGCGGAAATCCAGAAACGGCGAGCTTCGATGTAACCTCCATGGGCAACGCCATCATCGACGTGCTGTGGCAGGCGCCAGAGGCGGCGATCCACGATTACGACCTGAACAAGGGCACCATGACCCTGATCGACGAAGCGCGGGCAGAGTTTCTGACCAGCGTGATGGGCGCAGACCGCTTGATGGAATCCGGTGGTTCAGCGGGCAACACGGCGGTTGGGCTCACCGGTCTGGGCGCACGGGCGGCTTACGTCGGCAAGGTGAAGGACGACCAGCTGGGGCAGGCGTTTAAGGACAGTCTGAGCAAAACAGGGACGCGCTTTGACGTGCCGTTTAGCACGGAAGGCCCCGCGACCGCCCGAAGCCTTATTTTCGTGACGCCCGACGGGCAGCGCACCATGAACACCTTCTTGGGTGCAAGCACGCAACTGGCCCCCAATGACATCGACGAAGCCCTGATTGCCGGGTCTGCGGTGACGTATATGGAGGGCTATCTGTGGGATCAGCCTGAGGCCAAAGATGCTTTTCGGCTGGCGGCAAAAATTGCCCATGACAATGGGCGGCTGACCGCATTGTCGCTGTCTGATCCTTTCTGTGTGGACCGGTGGCGGGCTGAGTTTCTGGATCTGATCGACGGCGGGGTCATTGATATTGTCTTCGCCAATCAGGACGAGTTGATGAGCCTGTACCAGACCGACGATCTCGACCACGCCCGAGACCAAGCCCGCGCCTCAAACGCGCAGCTTGTGGCTCTGACGAGAGGCTATGACGGCTCTGAGATTCTGGTCGCTGGGCAGGAGGATCTGCACATTCCCGTGGTTGAAGTGGTCAAGCGCGTCGACACCACCGGCGCTGGTGATCTCTACGCTGCCGGGTTCCTCTATGGTTTTGTGACCGGTGAGGATTTGGCGGTATGCGGCCACTATGGCTCACGCGCTGCTGCGGCCGTGATCCAGCGCGTGGGAGCGCGTCTTGGGAAAGACGACTTAAAGGCGGTAACCGCCGCATAAACTTGTCTAAAGTTTGACGATTTCTCTCCACTTCTGCCCAAGGCGTGTTATAATCCGGATAATTGCAATTCTCTGGCCATGTACTGGTTGCCTGTGTCTGCGTGAGGGGAACGCGACAGGGCTGAGCCGTTCAAGATGGTTTCTCGGTACGTTCAGCTTTGTAGGTGGAGTGAGTTATGAAGCGGACTTTTGTTCGTCCATTAAACCGTTGGAGCCTCGCAGTTCTGGCTGCTGCGACGTCTTTTCTCTCAATACAAACAGCATCGGCTCAGAACGCCGCGTTTAAACGACCCGATACGCCGGTCGCCTTTATTATGGATGCCTCGCGTTCCATGCTGGGGCAAGTTGAGGGCAGGCGCCGGATGGACGTTGCCCGTGATGCGATGTTGCAGCTGGCCCCGGGTCCGCTGCAAGAGGGCCGGGCCTCCTTGGTCAGCTTCGGCAATGACAGTGTTAATGAATGTGACAACATTCCACTGATCCATCCCTTCGGCAGCGCTGAGGTAAACGCGACAATCGCGGCCATTCAGACCCTTGAACCCGCCGAGCCCGGTGCCGGGGTGCAATCCCTGATCGGCTCGCCGCTCTATCGTTCGATTGAAGTTGCGCTCTCAACCCTGCCTGCGGATGCGGAAAACGGGTCGATTGTGATGGTGACAGACGGTGTTGATGCCTGTGACCGCAACATTTGTGAGCTTGTGCCTTTGCTCAACCAGCGCGGTGTTTCTGTTGATATTCTGGCAATTGACGTCAATCCGGCCTTGCTGAACCAGTTGGCTTGTGTCCCGGCCGGCACCGGCGGTGCCTTGCTGCCATCGGACAACCTGCCAACAATCGAAAGCTATGCCCGACTGCTGAGCCGCGCTGCCGCGCCGGACCCGGTGGACGTTCAGCCCTATCTGGATGAAATTGGCCGCCTGACTGCTGAACTGGCTGCGATGAAGCGGGAGCGGGACGATCTCGAAAACCTGCGCCGACAGCTCGATGCGGATTTGGTGCAGGTGTTCGGTGAACTGGACGCCACAAACCAGCGCGTTTCTGCGCTGCAAGCCGACTTGGAACAGGCCAGAGCGCGCGGCGAAAACGCCGATGACCTCGAAGCCGAACTGGCGCAGGCACGCGTCATGATCAGACAGCTTCAAGACCGGATTGTCGCGCTGGACGCCGCGGTGCAGCGCTGTGAGGAAGAATTGCGGCAGGCGCGGCTGCGGATCAATGAACTCGAAGCCGCTGAGCCCTCTGAAATCGTGCGCGAAGTCACCGTCATCGAAGTGGTGCCGGACCCGCGAACGGTTGCAGACCTTGAGGCGGCCAAAGTAACCCTTGAAGACCTCGGGTGCCCATTCGAAGAGATGGAGTCCTGCGAGCCTGGCGGCGGGCAGGACAAATCGATGATGGCCGAATTGGCGCGTTTGCGGGTCGAACTGAACGAGGCGCGCGCGGATAACACCGCTTT
This sequence comes from Rhodospirillaceae bacterium, assembly GCA_002700865.1. GTDB lineage: Bacteria > Pseudomonadota > Alphaproteobacteria > UBA7985 > UBA7985 > UBA7985. The sequence goes on along the minus strand of PAFB01000073.1, from coordinate 4,061 downwards.
GCACGAACAACGCGATGCCGCGCTCGCGGCGCAGACTGCTGCCAACAAAACCGTCGAGCGCATGATCTCAGGCCTCGCCCTGACGGCCTCCACTTACGAAGACAGCGTGGGCGAGGACTATAGCTGGGATGAAGCGGTCGCTGCGCAAAACCAAGCTGGCAAGGGCCATGACAGCGTGCGCGCAAACCGAAGCCTGATGGCCATGGTTTCACGCTCGCAGGCAATCCAGATTATCGAAACCGACACGTCCGGCCTGCTGGGTGAAGTCGAAGCGTTGCAGGCAAGCATTGCCACGCTCAGCGGCACCCTCGAAGACGCCAACAGCGATAATGCTGAGCTGCGGCTGGCGATAAACACTGCGCTGGCGCAGCGGGACGAGGCGATGCGGGATCGCGACGCCATCGAAGGCCAGCTCAGCCAGAGCATCGAACGCGCTGTTCTCTTGGACGATGAGCGCGATGCCGCCGTGAACCTTGCCGAAGATCGATTGGCAGAGATCGTGCGCCTGAATGCTGCTCTCAAAGGGCAGAACGACGAACTGACCATGATCGCAGGCCGTGCCAACCGCGCAGAAGACGACCGCGGAGCCATCCGCACTGAATTGGATGAAACACTTATCATCGTGACCGAACGCGAAGATCAAATTGTGGTGTTGGCCAACCAGGTAACGGCGCTGGAGCAAGCGTTGGCGACGGCACAGGATGCCGAAAGTAACGCCATCGACGACCGCGATTTGCTGCTCGAAGAAATTGCGAAGCTTGACCACACGGTTGAAACCCTGCTGGCAAAGAACAGCGAGTTGCAAGCGCTGATGGACCGGCTTTCCCTGCAAGCTGAATCCGACCGCGCGCTGGCGACAGAAGCGGTGGGCGAGGTTGATGAATTGACCTTGCAGCTGAACCTGACTCAGACGGAGCGCGATGACGTGCGACGCGATGCTCAGGCGCTGGAGCAGCGATTGACCGAGATCACGGTGACAGTCAACCAACTCACTGACGACCTACAAAATGCCCGCACGGATGTTTCTGCTGCCGGGGAAGAAAATCAGGCGCTGATCGTGGTCATTGACGAGTTGCGCAACAGTTCCTCTCAGCAACAAGCGTCGATGGACCAATCGGCTGAACGGATCGACGCGCTCCGTGTGATCGTTTCAGACCTGGAAACCAAGGATCTGGAGAACGAAGCTTTCTTCAACGTGCTCATTTCCCAATGCACGGCCTTACTCGGCCTCGAAGGGGAGGCGGGCGATACGCTGGACCGTGAAACCCTTGCCTTTGAGTGCGCGGCGGCGTTTGAAAGTGCGCAACGCTGGCGGGCTGATCTCACCAAAATGGTCGAGGTTCGGGACCGCAGTCTGCGCGCCTGTGAAGCCCGCTTTGCTTCTTTGGATAGTCGCACCAAGATCCTCACGGAGAACACCTGCTCGAACTAGAGCGATGGTGCTCCGGTGCTGCTATGATGACTGAAATGAAGGGCTTTCCCGGCTATGGGGAGGCCCTTTTTTCTGTGTGGCTCCGCTGAATACCGGTTGGGGCAGCACACCAAAAAAGAGCCGCGAGAACAGGCACAAAAGGCGGAATGGGCAAGAATGTGCGCGTTCTCGCGGAGTTGCGGCTTGTGTACATCCGCAGAAGGAAGCCCCTCTGCAGATGCCGTTGTGACAGGCAGCAACCCCTGTGCAAGCCGGTTGAAAACCGTCATTTCCTCGCAAAACGCATCGTCTGAGGCTAAAGGCCGGGTTTTATGCGGCAAACGCCGATATTTTGCAGCGAATCGTATCGCAGCACGCAGGTTATCAGACCTTCTCGCCGAACTTGTATTGGCTTGTGCCGGTCTGTGTTTGAAAGAGGGGCGGGTGAGTGGGTAAGCGTGCCACTTGGAACCGGACCGAGTGCGGTCGTGCTTAGCGGAAAGGTCCTCAGCGCGATTTGAGGGCTTCGATTTGAGCCAAGAGCGCTTCGCGTTCCTGATCCCAGGCGGCTTCTCTGGCGTTCATGTGCCGAGAAAAGATGTTGAGCGTCGCGCGGGAAGCGTCGGTGCCCGAGTTGGGCAGGAGGTGGAAAATCAGCAGGCGATCACCAGTGACGTCGATGGCAGGGCCCAATTGGCATCGCGCGGTCGTCGCTTCCACGTGTGGGCTTGCGGGCAGGGTGGCTTCTTGACGGGAAACCACCGGTGTAGCATTGGACCCATCGGGCAGGCTGAGTTCTGAGGCCAGCGTGCGCACCGAAATCGTCGGCTCTAGTCCATGTTCCACCAGCAGGCGCGTCAGCGCGCCGTTGGCCCACACCAACCGCAGCGATTGCGGGTCGCACAGCCCCGCGGGGACCATCAGTGTCTCAAGGGTTTCCTTGGCTGTCATGGGGTCATGAACTCGCCGGGCGCAACTCGGCGGGGTCTACAATGACATCGGGAGTGGAGGCAACAACCGTCAGCAACGCGTCTCTGTCTGCCTTGCTCATCCCATTATCGTCGAGGGTGGCGGTCAGAATGTCCGCGACTTCGTTGAAGTGCCGCTGTTTGATCTTCAAGCGAGCGTGCGCGCGCCGTAGCGCGGCGACATTCAGGTCAAACGGTCCCCCCATGACAGCGCCTATGGTCTCGATCTGATGCTCTATCAGCCTCTCCATATTGATGTCTGCGAAATAGGGCGCCAGTTCACGGGACAGGAGCACACGAGCGTAGAAATCATCCACGGCTTTCGCTACAAAGCTGTACCCCCCGTAACGGTCCCATAAGGTGTCTGACATTTGCCCCGACCTGTGTATGTTGATGGCTAAAATGCTTGCATTATCAACGCCAAAAGCCAAGCGCGAGTGCAGTTTTTTTGACTGCAATTATTGCAAGCAATATCAGAGACTTATAAGAATGCATTAAATAAACATTAATCTACAATAAAGAGTAAATGCTTGTAAAATTTGTTATTTTGAGAAAGTTCGTCAAATTGACAGGCTCTGGTAGAAAATCTTGGAAATGAGAAACGTGGATACATCGATCTTCAAGGCTTATGACGTGCGCGGTGTCGTGCCAACACAGCTCAACGCGGCGGTGGCAGCACGGATTGCGGCAGGCGTGCTGGCGGTTACCGAAGGAACCCGGTTTGTGGTGGGCGGGGACGTCCGACTGCACAGCCGCGGCTTGGTTGAGGCCATGATTGATATGCTGATCGCCGCTGGTGTCGATGTTCTTGACGTTGGGCTGTGCGGTACGGAAGAGGTCTATTTCTGGACCGGGCACACGCAGGCCGATGCAGGCTTGATGGTCACGGCAAGCCACAATCCGGCGGAGTACAACGGCGTCAAGTTCGTTGGCAAGTCAGCCGAACCGCTGAGTAAAGAGGGGATGGAGGGCGTCCGCGATTGGGCGAGCTCAGAGGCGCCCTTGCCGCGTGCCAGTAGTCCGGGAACGCTCAGCACCGTTGACGACCGCACCCCCTATATCGACCGTTTGATGCAGTTTGTGGACCTCGCCCAAACCCGTCCACTGCATCTGGTGTTGAACAGCGGTAACGGATGCGCAGGCCCAATTGTTGAGCAATTGAGCGCCCGCATGCCCGCGCATATCCGCCTGACCAGTGTGCACGGTGAGCCTGATGGCACCTTTCCCAACGGCATCCCGAACCCGCTCCTGCCTGAGAAACGTCAGAGCACAACCGATGCGGTGCGCGCTCACAGTGCAGATTTTGGTGTGGCTTTTGACGGGGATTTTGACCGGTGTTTCTTCTTTGATGAAGCGGGGAACTTCATCGAAGGCTACTACGTTGTAGGGCTGCTGGCCCGCGCCATGCTCAAAGACGCCCCCCAAGGCACCGCAATTGTGTTCGACAACCGCATGACCTGGGCGACCCTCGCCGCCATTGAGGAGGCACACGGGGTGCCAGTGGTGTCCCGGACCGGGCATATTTTCCTCAAGCGTTTTGTCCGCGATCATCAAGCGCCCTACGGCGGAGAAATGAGCGCTCACCACTACTTCTACGACTTTTTCTCCTGTGACAGCGGAATGGTGCCCTGGTTGCTGATGGCTCAGTTGGTGGGGGCATCTGGCCAGTCGCTGGGGGCTTT
>PAFB01000072.1 GCA_002700865.1 Rhodospirillaceae bacterium | reverse complement strand
GTCGATCAGGTCGGCTCGATGAATGTGAACGTAGGGCGCGCGCCAGCGATAGGGCGCTGCGGTTTTGATTGGCAGGCGGAAGATGGAAAACCCGCTGCGTCCCATGCGCATTTGCAGCGCTTCAGGCAGAAAACCGCGCTCCAGAACCGCGCGCTCCAACCCCAGTGCACGCAAGACCTTCGTGCCATTGGGGGAGAGCTGGATGCCCGCTCCGACCTCGCGCAGTGCCACGGCCCGCTCGACGACCTGCACCTCCCAGCCACGCAACTGAAACGCCAAGGCTGTCGCCAGACCGGCGATACCACCACCGGCAATCACAACGCGCTGTATCGGTTTTGAGCTCATAGGCTCAAGGCTTAGGCCATGCCCACCGGTGTCTGCAAGGGTAAGGCGTCATCCGGGCGCATGACCACACCACTCAGCGTCGCGTTGACGCCGCTCACCAGCAGCATGACCGCGAATGTACCAAAGGCCAGCAACCGCTCCGCATTGATGGAAGGGGTGACAAGCTGTCGGCGCGGTTGTCTGCGCCCTAGTCCTTGTTGGCGAGGAAGCGCCACGCGACAAAGGGTGCGGTGACCAGGTACATCAGAACGCCGTAAGCCGCCGAAGGCAGCGCGTAGACGCTGAAATCGGGGACCGAACCATCGCCCAGAGACGCCCACAAGAGCGCGCCCATTGCCATGCCCAGACCAGCATTCTGGACCCCTGCTTCCAGCGCGACAGTTGTCGAGGCCCGGGGATCGAGCCCACTGAGCCGCGCAAGGACCTAACCGATGGCCAGCATCAGGACATTGAGCAGCACCAAAACCGGGCCAAGCACGGGCAGTTGCTCCCGCAAGACATCCAGATTGGTTGCAATAATCGCCAGCACCAGCACCACAAACAAAACGGTGGCCACCAGTGAAACGGGACGGTGAAGCGCTGCCATGGTTTCGGGCAGGAAGCGACGCAACAGAACGCCGATGGTCACAGACACTGCTGTGATCAAAAAAGCCTTGAGAAACAGCGCGACCACAGGGATGGAGGCCCCCAGCTCAGCGCCCTGAAAGTGGCTTACGGCGGCGGGAATGAGGACAGGCAAGGTGGCGACAAAGGCGATAGAGACCACGGCTGTCAACGTCACCGACAGCGCAACATCACCTTTGGCAAGGCGGGTGATCATGTTCGATGTGGTGCCGCCAGGGACAAAACTCAGGATCATCACCCCAACTTTGAACGCGGGCGGCAGGTCGAAAAAGAGCAGGATGACAAAGGCCAACACCGGCAAAACCAGCATCTGCGCCCCAATGCCCACCAGCACCGCCTTAGGCCGCACCAAAACCCGCCCAAAATCAGCAAACCGAAGCCCAATGCCCAGCGAAAACATAATAAACGCTAACACCAAAGGCAGCACAACATTCGCCAGCATCAAATTCTCCTTCCCTGACCCCTAACGCTCAAATACGTCTACTCCCTCAATAAGCCACAGCAAACCAATTTCGAGACTTACACCTCATATGGCTAAAGGCCGAGGAGGATGCCCCCGGGCCGAGAGCTGTCGATGCCCCGACAGGATATCCCTAAGGCAGCTTTTTAGACGGCATGCATCAAACGGACAGGCATGTGACTATTCACAGGCCAGATAAAGGACCTGACGCCATCAATCTGGCGCTTATCACCTTCAATAATGCCATTCCAGCCAACCACACCACTAGCATATTGCAATCTGCGCTTGGATTTGTTTAGTATACACATTGTATACTTTTGGGGCCGGAGTGGGGTCGTTGGCGGTTAATCGGAAGCGTGATTGTCTGGACAGTCTCAAAGACCGCATCCTGTCCACTGAGTTGGAACCGGGGACGGATTTGGATGAGGCTCGGCTTTGTGAGGTCTATGGGATCTCCCGCACGCCGCTGCGTGAGGTTCTGCAGCGGTTGAGCGGTGACGGCTATATCCTGCTCGAAGACAACCGGGGGGCTAAGGTTGCTTCCATGGATGTTTCGGTCATGCGCACCTTTTTCCAGACCGCGCCCCTGATCTATGCCAATATTTCGCGCCTTGCTGCTGAGAACTGGCGCGAGGGACAGTTGGCAGCGCTCAAGCAGACACAGCGCGCTTTTGCCTTGGCCGTTAAAGCCGGTGAAGCCAGTGAAGCGGCGCTTTGCAATCACCGGTTTCACGCACAAATTGGCGATATGGCTCAGAACGATTACTTGGTTGCCAGCCTCAATCGGCTGTTGATCGACCATACCCGGATGAGCCAGACCTTCTATCGCCCCACCTCGGAGGCTGAATCGGCGCTGGTTGTAAAGGCGATTGACCAGCACGAGGCCATGATCGCCGCCTTTGAGAGCCGGGAAGCGCCGCTCTCTTTAGAACTGGCGCTCAAGCATTGGGACCTGTCCCGCGACCAACTCGAGCGCTTCGTGCGCCCCGACCCCCTGCCCGTTGACGTCTATTCACTGGAAGCAAACCGCCATGCAGTTTGAAGGCATTTATACCCCTGTGGTCACGCCGTACTTTGATGACTTTAGCCTCAATCGTGATGGGCTGGCACAGACCATCGACCACCTGATCAGCGCCGGGGTTCACGGGCTGATCATCGCGGGCACGACCGGCGAATACTACGCCCAGTCCGCCGAAGAGCGACTTGAAATGATGGCCTTGGCCAAGGACATGATTGCTGGCCGCCTGCCCATGATTGTCGGTACTGGCGCGATCCGCACCGAAGACAGCATTGCCTTTGCCGCCGCGGCCAAGGACGTCGGAGCTGACGCGCTGCTGATCGCGACGCCCCCCTATGCCTACCCCACCGGCCGGGAAATTGCGCTGCATGCGCTGGCGATTGACCGGGCGGCGAACCTGCCGGCGATGCTGTACAACTATCCCGGACGGATGAGCGTCAATATGGATGAAGAGACGCTGGACCGGCTGGGCCGGTCGCCGAACTTCTGCGCGATCAAGGAAAGCTCCGGCGATCCAAATCGCCTGCACATGCTGGCGCGCGACTATCCGCATATTCAACTGAGTTGTGGCATGGATGATCAGGCACTGGAGTTCTTTGCCTGGGGCGCGCGATCGTGGGTTTGTGCCGGGTCAAACTTTGCGCCTGAAGCGCACATCGCGCTGTATCAGGCGTGCGCCAAGGAAGGCGATTTCACCAAGGGACGCGCGATTATGTCGGCCATGATGCCGCTGATGCGGGTGCTCGAACAAGGCGGCAAGTTTATCCAGTGCATCAAGTACGGTCTGACCTTGCGCGGGATCGACGCCGGTCCCCCTCGCCGCCCCCTGCAACCGCTCAACAAGGATGACAAGCGCGAACTCGCCGAAGTCATCCGCACCATGAATACCACGATTTCCCAAATCACCGGGAGCCAAATCAGCCAAAAAGTTGGCTCGAAACAAGGAGCACAGTCATGAGCGACCTGCTGACCCGCACCGAATATCAGGCCATCGCGGACGCGCTGGTCTATCCGCGCGCCGCCTTCATTGATGGCAAGTTTCAGGCTGGTCGCGGCGACAAGCTGGCGTCAATCAATCCGGCGACTGGAGAAACAATCGCTGAGATCGCGGCTTGCAACGCCGAGGACGTGGACTTCGCCGTGCAAAAGGCCAAAGAAACCTTTGAGCAGGGGCACTGGTCCAAGATGCATCCTTCGGAGCGCAAAGGCGTGTTGGTCCGCCTGTCCAAGCTCATGACCCGCAACCGCCGCGAATTGGCCGTGCTGGAAAGCCTGGAAAGCGGGAAACCAATTGCCGATTGTGAAGGCATCGACATCCCCGAAAGCATCCACACCATCCTTTGGCACGCAGAAGCCATCGACAAGATTTATGACCAGACCGGCCCCAGCGGTGATGGCGCAATTTCGATGATTGTGCGCGAACCAATTGGTGTCGTGGGCGCCGTGTTACCGTGGAACTTTCCGCTGCTCATGCTGGCGTGGAAGATCGGGCCGGCGTTGGCGGCGGGGTGTTCAGTGATCGTCAAGCCTGCGGAGCAAACCTCGATGACCGCGCTGCGCGTGGCTGAACTGGCCGCTGAGGCTGGTGTGCCGCGCGGGGTGTTGCAAGTCCTACCCGGTGACGGCCCATCGGTGGGAGAGCCGATTGGCATGCATCCTGACATCGATATGGTCAGCTTCACCGGCTCGACTGAAACGGGCCGGCGCTTCTTGCGCTACGCCGCTGACAGCAACCTTAAGAAGGTGGTGCTGGAGTGCGGCGGCAAGAACCCGGCTGTGGTTCTCGCGGATGCGGAAAACCTCGACCACGTTGCTGAGAACGTGGTCAATGCGGCCTTCTGGAACATGGGTGAGAACTGCTCGGCTAACTCACGCCTGATCGTCCACCGCGACATCAAAGCCCCGCTGATGGAGCGCATTCTTGCGCGGGTGCGAGACTGGAAAACCGGCGATCCGCTTGACCCAACCAACAGCCTTGGTGCGCTGATCGATACAGAGCACTGCGGCAAGGTTGCGTCTTTCCTGACCGGTGACGCGCTAATCGGCGGTGCCATGCAAGGGCCCTACTGCCCGCCAACGATTTATGAAGTGTCGCGCGACGACCCGCGGGCGCGCGAGGAAATCTTTGGCCCGGTCCTGAGTGTGATCGAAGTCTCCTCCATGGATGAAGCCATCGCGGTTGCCAACGACACGGACTATGGCCTCGCCGCGTCCGTGTTCACGGCCAACGCGCGCAAAGCATTGCGGGCGGCGCGTGATATTCGCGCTGGCACGGTGACAGTGAACTGCTACGGCGAAGGAGACATCTCCACGCCCTTCGGCGGGTATAAGCAATCCGGCTTTGGGGGACGTGACAATGGCATTCATGCTCACGATCAGTACACCGAACTCAAGACCATATGGATCGACCTGACAGATCCTTCAGACGGGGACAACGTAGGATGAATGTAGCAGCAGTCGGCACTGAACGCCGTGGACGAGGGGCGCGCAAAGCCTCTCGGCAGAAGCGAGACACGGCAATGCTCCCCGCGCTCAAGCGGTCCCTGCCACTAACCGAGCCCATGTCGCCGGAACAGATCGAAAAGATAGACGCGGCATCGATGGATATTTTGGAAAATGTCGGCGTGGTTTTCCGCGATGACATTGCGCTGGAAGACTGGCGCAAAGCCGGTGCGGATGTGCGCGGTGAGACGGTGCACCTTGACCGCGGGCTTGTGCGTGAGTTAATCGCCACCATCCCCAGCCGCTTCACCATCCACGCACGAAACCACGCTAATGACTTGCCCTTTGGCAATGATCACTCGATCTTTGTGCCGATGACGGGCGCGCCGTACCTGCGCGATATGGACGACGTGCGCCGGAACCCGACGCTGGAAGACCTCGCCAACTTTCACAAGCTCAGCCACATGCTGCCCGCAATCCATTCGAGCGCGCACCACATTGTCGAGCCCTACGACCATGCGATTTCGCACCGTCACCTGCGGATTACCTACTCGTCGATGAAACACAGCGACAAGACCTTCATGGGCATGACGACCTCGCCCAAGAACGCTGAAGACGTTATGGAGATGTGTGCGATCCTGTTTGGTGAAGACTATCTGGAGACTCACCCGGTCTGCACGGGCAACTGCAACGGCAACTCGCCGCTGGTTTGGGATGAAACCATGCTCGGTGCCATGCGCGCCTTTGCTAAGCGGAACCAGCCGGTGCTGTGCTCGCCCTTCGTTCTGGGAGGGGCCAATACCCCCGCTTCGGTCGCGCCAACAGTGGCACAGCTCAACGCCGAAGCCCTTTCCGCACTGGCCTATACGCAGGTTGTGCGCAAAGGCACACCAGCGATCTACGGCCACTATTTGGCAACGGTGTCCATGAAGTCAGGCGCCCCCATGGCCGGGACGCCTGAGATCAGCCTGATGAACTTCATGATCGGTCAGATGGCACGCTACTATGACGTACCATGGCGGACCTCGAACACGCTGGGCGGGGCCAAGACCTTTGATGCGCAAGCGGGTTACGAAAGCGCGACGACCATGATGGCGGCGCTTATGTCCGGAGCGAATTACATTTGGCACTCGGCGGGCTGGAATGAGGCGGGCATGCACTGCTCAATGGCCAAGTTCGTCGTCGACGCCGAGCAATGCGCCATGGGGTACCGGATGGCGGAGGGCGTGCGTTGGGACGACTTCGACGAAGCGTTGCAAGCCGTGCGCGATGTCGGCCCCGGCGGACACTATTTGGGCCACCCGCACACGCTGGAGAACTTCCAGCGCGCGTTTTTCATGCCGGAGATGTTCGATAACAACTCGATTGAACAATGGCAGGCCGAAGGCTCCGTCGAGATCAATGAACGCGCCTTGCAACGGGTGCGCGATCTGCTCAACGACTACGAGGAGCCTACCTTGGACGCTGGGGTCAATGACGCTTTGCTGGATTATATTGCCCGGCGCGAGCGGGAAATTCCTGCCGCTGAAGCCCTGAACCAGGATCACTGACGATGGCGGCTCTCTCGACAAACGGTTCGGGCCAACGCTTTGCTGGCCAGACGGCACTGGTGACAGGCGCCGGGGGCGGGATTGGCGGGGCGATCATTGCGCGGCTGAAAGCAGAGGGCGCGTGCGTGGTTGCCACCGATTTGAGCCTGCGAGACGGTCAGACAGACGCGGATCACGTTATCACCGGCGACCTGATCGACCCGGCCTTCGCCGATGGCTTACCCAGCGCGGTGCAGAAGATGACCGGGCGGCTGGACATCCTGTGCAACAACGCCGGTATCATAGCCCGCGGTGAGATTACGCAGGCCAGTGACGATGACCTGCGCCGGTCACTGGCCATCAACGTCGAGGCTCCCTTTCGCCTGTCCCGCAGCGCGATCCCCATCATGGCGGCACAGGGCGGCGGGGCTATCGTCAATACGGCGTCATGCTGGGGACTGCAGCCCGGTCCCTCCCATCCGATCTATGTCATGACCAAGGCCGCACTGGCATCTCTGACGCAATGCTTGGGTCGCGATCATGCGCACCAGGGCATTCGGGTCAACGCGGTCTGTCCAAACGAAGTCAATACCGCAATGTTGCGCTCGGGCTTCGAAATCCGCGGGCTTGACCCGCAGGCAGGCATAGCCGCCCTCAACCAGTCTGTTCCTCTGGGCCGAATTGCTGAACCCGAAGACATTGCCGACGTGGTCGCCTTCCTTGCTTCCGATGACGCCCGCTACATGGTCGGCGCTTTGCTCGAAGTGAACGGCGGGAAACCAGTGGGATGAGCAGCAACACAGACCCACAACGCGTCGCGCTGGTCACGGGAGCCAGCAGCGGCATCGGCGAGGCCATCGCCCGTGCGTTGGACGCGCAGGGGTACCGTGTGCTCACAGCTCAGCGCCGCCCAGCACCAGTGGGCGAAACCGTCGCCCTGTCTTTGACCGAGCTGGACGCGGTGGAACGGCTGAGCGATCAGATCAGGACGATGACCGATCGGCTTGATGTGCTCGTTAACAATGCGGGCGTGATGCTCGAAGGCACGGTGCAGGAAAGCTCGCTTACCGATTGGGACATTCAGATGCATCTGAACCTGACCGTTCCCTTTGCGCTCAGCAAAGCGCTCATGCCCCTGCTCCACGCCAGCGGCGGCAGCATCGTTAACATCAGCAGCGTTGAGGCCAGCGCCTCGAACCCACGTCACGCCGCTTACTGTGCCTCAAAGGCTGGTCTCAACGGCCTGACCCGCGCCATCGCCGTCGATGAAGGCCCACGGGGCGTGCGCTGTAACGCTGTGGCGCCGGGGTGGATCGACACGCCGCTCAACCTTGACTTTATAAACTCGCTAACAGGCGACCGCGCCGCCTTCGACGAAGGCCTCAAGACCATCCACCCCGTTGGCCGCACCGGCCGGCCCGACGAAGTCGCGGCGCTGGTGTGCTGGCTGGCCTCAGAGGCGGCAGGCTTTACCACGGGGCAAATCATCACCGTTGACGGCGGGCGCACCGCGAAGCTGAGCCTGCCATGACCCGTCGAATTACCGTCCCCCCCTTGCCCCGAGAGCCGGGCCCTGCTGCCTGGAACGCCCTGCTGCCCGAACCACCAGCGGCGCGTGTTCTCGATGAAAAGCGGACGGCCGATTGGGTCGTCATTGGCGCGGGCTTTGCCGGACTGGCAGCGGCCAAGCGGCTCAGTCAGTTACGGCCTGAAGACAGTATTGTGGTTCTCGAAGCGATCCGGCTCGCCGACGGCCCGGCTGGGCGCAACTCCGGATTTATGATCGACCTGCCCCACGACCTGACCAGCGAAGACTATGGCGGTGCCGTGGAATCCGACCGCGCCCAAACCCGCGCAAACCGCGCCGCCATAGACTTTGCTCAAGCCATGGCTGAGGAAGCGGAACTGAGCGAAGAAGCCTTCAGCCGGTGCGGCAAAATCAATGGTGCCGCGACAGAAAAAGGCCATCGCCACAACCTCGACTATGCTCAGCACCTGAAAAGCCTCGGAGAAGGCTATGGAATGCTCGACGCTCAAGCCATGCAGGATCTCACGGGCATCGGCTATTACCGCTCCGGCCTGTTCACCCCCGGCTCTGCCATGATCCAACCGGCGCTCTATATCCGCTCGCTGGCTCAGGCTTTGGGATCAAATCGCCTGACCCTCTATGAAAATTCGCCGGTACGCGGACTGCATCGCCAGGGCAAAGACTGGGTGGTTCGAACCGACGCCGGGCAAGTTACCGCGCCCAAGGTGATCCTTGGGGTCAACGGGCTGATCAATGATTTCGGCTTTTATCAAGGCCGCCTCATGCACTTTTTCACGTATGGCTCGATGACCAGAGCGCTTACTGACGATGAGGTCGCCACGCTGGGCGGCGCTGCCAATTGGCATCTCACGCCCGCTGACCCCATGGGCACGACCGTCCGCAGAACCAGTGGTACGGGCGGGCATCGGATTGTCGTGCGAAATCGGTTCAGCTTTGACCCCACCAAAGAAGTCCCGCCCGAGCGCTTCGACAACATCAACCGCGACCACGACCGGTCCTTCGCCGTCCGGTTTCCGGCGTTTGCGGGGATGAAAATGGAATACCGCTGGGGAGGCCGAATTTGCTTGTCGCCCAATAATGTCGGTGCCTTTGGCGAGGTTGAGGAAGGGCTCTTTTCCGCATGCTGCCAGAATGCGCTGGGCACAGCCAAAGGGACGCTGCTGGGTATGGCTGCTGCAGAACTGGCGACTGATAATCGCAGTGATTACCTCGACTACTTACGCGCCGAACCTAAGCCAACCCGCGTTCCCGGCGGCCCGTTCAAAAGCCTCGGGGCGACGGCTGTAATCAAATGGAACGAGTTCCGCGCAGGGCGTGAATTCTAGCGCGTCCGAACGTCCTTTACGCTCCGGAGTCAACGTCTCGATTCCCGATCATTTAAATATTATGAGAAGTTTTTTTCAGAACTGAGGCTTAAACGAGATGCTCGGTCGCAATAATCCGCGATTATGCGGCGAGACTTGGGAAATAGCGCGAACAAATATCGGATTTATCGCGGGGAGCTTGTTTCTCATTGGCAACATATGCCATCGTCTGCCTACATTTCGATGATCGTTTTCAACCCACAAAAGGCTGAATCCATGAAATTGCTGAAATTTTCCAGCTTCGGAGTCTTCGCGGTGCT
>PAFB01000071.1 GCA_002700865.1 Rhodospirillaceae bacterium | reverse complement strand
TAACCAATCCATCGGTTGGGGCATGGCCAAGCGGTAAGGCATCCGGTTTTGGTCCGGTGATCCCAGGTTCGAATCCTGGTGCCCCAGCCACCTTTCTTTTTCTTCGTCTTCGTGGAAAAGAGCCAGTGAGTGCGCGCCTGTGCGCACGTCTGTTCGCCAATCTGGCCGCCTGCCTGTTTTTGTTCCCTTGCTCGCTTGCTCCCTTGTTCCGCCCTCCCCTGTTTCCTGCGGCGCAGACCTTGTGCCCGTGGCGCAGGCCTTTGTCTTGACGCCGGCTTGTTCTACCTAGTCCTTATCGACCACAAGCCGCGCCTACGGAGCCCATCGCCCTCATGACTCAGCCAATCCGCGTTCCGCGCAATATCCAAGACCTTGACATGCGCATCGCCGCCAATGGTGATTGGTTTTACCAAGGTTCCAAGATCAATCGAAAAGCGCTGGTCCGGCTGTTTGCCTCGGTGCTGCGGGTGGAGGCCGATGGCCGCTATTTCCTGCAGACCCCGGCGGAGCGCGGTGAAGTGGTGGTGGAGAAGACGCCGTTTATCGCCGTTCTCATGTCAGTGGAAGGCTCTGGGCGGGAGCAGCGGCTGACTTTTGAAACCAACGTCGGCGACCGCGTGGTCGCAGATACGGATCACCCGCTTAGCTTTACCCTGGACGCTGAAACCGGAGAGCCGCTGCCGGTTCTGCTGGTGCGGGACGGGCTGACGGCGCGGCTGAACCGGGCGGTGTTCTATCAGCTCGTGGACTTGGCAGTCGAAGACCCGACCAGCGGGGCAAGGCCTGAGACAGGCATGGTTGTGTGGTCCGGCGGTCAGGCCTTTTCGCTCGCTGGGTTGGACCCGTGACCCTGAACCCTGTTCACCTGCGCACCCTCATCAGCGCCTGGGGCCACGGTGAGGCTGAGCGCGCGCCGCGCTTTGGCGACGATCTGCGCGCCGACGGCAGCAATCCGACCCGGCAGGCCAGCGCTGTGATGGTGATTTTGCTGGATACCGGTGCTGGCGTTTCGCTGGTGCTGACCCAGCGCGCCGCGCACCTGCCCAAGCATCCGGGGCAGATTTCCTTTCCCGGCGGGCGCGCAGAACCTGAAGACAGGGATTTGCAGGATACCGCACGCCGGGAGACGCGCGAGGAAGTCGGGCTGGACATCGCCCGCGCCGACGTTCTCGCCGCACTGCCCCGCTACGCCACCCGCACAGGCTACGACGTCGCGCCCTTTGTGGCGCTGGTACAGCCGCCTGCGCTGTGGACGCCACAGGAAAGTGAGGTGGCGGAGATTTTTGAGGTGCCTCTGGACCGGTTTCTGGTGGCGGAAAACTGGCGGCGCGACGGTGCGCGGTTTGGCGGTAGCGCCCTGCGGCACTGGTGGGCCATGGATATTGATGGCCGTTACCTTTGGGGCGCGACCGCGGCCATGCTACACGGGTTCGCAGAGCGCCTGTGCGCCGATCTCAACCGACCCTTTCAGAACCCATGACAGCCGCAGACACCGAAAACGACCCACCCCTTACAGACGCCTCAACTCCGCAATCGCCGGTTCTCCCGCAGCGTGACGACCCGGTCGCGACGGTCGATGCGAGCCTGCTGCTGACAGCGCACGGCGGGGCAGCGACGAAGCTGATCGACTTGCTGGGCGGGGACGCGCGCTTTGTCGGTGGCTGTGTGCGGGATCTGGTGCTGGGTGAGTTTGGTCAAGGCGATGTCGATATCGCCACCCCACTCCACCCCAACACCGTGACTCGGCGCTTGACCCGGGCGGGCTGGAAAACCATTCCCGTCGGTATCGAGCACGGGACGGTTATGGCGGTTGCGCCGGAAAGCCGCGGCACCTTCGAAATCACCACGCTGCGTGAGGACATCGAGACCGACGGCAGGCACGCCAAAGTGCGCTTTACCGAAGACTGGCGACAAGACGCGGCGCGGCGTGATTTCACCTACAACGCCATGTCAGTCGACCGAAAAGGCTTACTGTACGACTATTTCGGTGGGTTGGAGGATTTGGAGGCGGGCCATACACGGTTTGTTGGCAACGCAACTGAACGGATCGCGGAAGACCGCTTGCGTATCCTGCGCGCCTATCGCTTTCACGCGCGCTTTGGCCTGCGCGAGTGGGACGGTGCGACAGCGCGGGCGCTGGCGGCGCAGGCCCCGGAAATGGCGGCTTTGTCCGGTGAACGCATTCGGCAGGAACTGGCCAAGATCATGGTCGGCCCGCGCGTGCTAGATACCCTGCGCACCATGGCGGAGCATGGGGTTTTGGCGCAGGTCTTGCCAACCCAGACAGCCCACCGCACCCGCATCGATGATTTCAGCCTGCTCGACCGGCTGATGACGTTGGAGGAACTGCACGACCAACCGGGCCTGTGGCGGCGACTTGCGGCGGTGCTGCACCGCGATGAAGCCCGCCTGCAAGCGCTCGCGGCACGCTTTAAGATCTCTAACCGCGACCGCGAAGCGCTGTTACGGTTGAGCACTTCAGTCCCGGCGAAGACGCTGAACTGGGCGCTGTATCTTGATGGCCCGGACGCGTCGCTGGACCGCCTGTTGCTGGATGCTGCTGAAATGAACACCCCGGCGAGCACTGATTTTGTCCGGCAAATCCAGAATTTTCAGCCCGTCCAGCTGCCCATCAGCGGTCAGGACGCCATCGACTTGGGCGTCGCGCCCGGCCCGGCGGTTGGGCAGCTGATCCGGCGGATTGAGGCTTGGTGGGTCGAACGCGATTTTCAGCCCACGCGGGAGCAATGTCTGTGGGAGCTGTCCCATGTGATCAACGATGAATTTGACCTGAGCGCGTCTTGAACAATGTCTTGGTTGTAGGGTGCGTCGATCGCTACCTATGCACGGATGCGCATGTAATATAGTGTTCAGGGTTGAACATGTAAGATAGTGTTCAGGATTGAAATTGAGCGAAGAATCGCGAGCAGAGCCATTGACGCTGAAGCCTGAAACCACCAGTGACCGCCGCGAGGCGGGGCAGTCGGTCGCAGACTGGGTTGCCGACGAACTGAAGCGTCACATCGCTTCGGGTGAGTTGGCGCCGGGTGATCGCTTGCCTGGTGAGCGCCAGCTGTCGGACGCAATGAGCGTGAGCCGTGTGTCGGTGCGCTCCGCGCTGCAAAATCTCAAGGCGCAAGGCTTGCTCAGCTCGGTTCAGGGTGGCGGTACCCATGTGGTCGCGCGCGATCCGTCCATGGACCGACCCCTGCTGCACTTGGTTGGGGCTAACCCCAATTCGCTGCACGATCTCGCCGAAATGATTGGCCATGTTGCCAGCTTTGGCGCGCGTCGCGCTGTTCAGCATGCCAGCGACAGCGACATCGAGGATATGAAGGCGGTGCTGGAGACAATGGCGCTGTCGGGCCGCTCACCGTCCTTGCAGGCGACCGATGATATCAAGTTTCAGGCCCTGCTGGCCCGTGCGTCACAGAGCGGAACCTTCATGCACGTGATGGCGGTGCTGCAGGAGACGCTGGGCGCTGCGTTGATGGCAACCGGTATGCGCAACCAGCCGACCCGCGACGACGCTCAGGCTTTGCTCAGTTATAATCGGATGATGGTTTCCGCCCTGCTGGCGCGCGACGCCGAGCAGGCCGGGCGCATTGCTCAGGACCATGCGGAGCAAAGGCGTCGCATGATCGCCAACACTGTCCCGCGTTCGGGCGTGGAACCGGCCGCGGTTCAGGCGTCCGCCGCCGGTGCCTAGGACCGTGCCCGCCTATTTCTTGCCCAAAACCCGTTCCGAAAGCATCGGTTAGAGGTCAAGCGTGCCCGTCATGTCGCGCAGGCGCTGTGCCACGCCCTGCCAGTCCGCATTATTGGGGCTTACCTCCAACGCGGCTTCGACAAATTCCAGCGCCACCTCGATTTGACCGGAACGAATCGCAATCTGTGCGCCGCCCATCAGCGCGCCGAAGTGGCGGGGTTCGAGATTGATGGTGACAGCGACATCCGTCAGGCTCTCGGAATTATTGCCGAGCAGGAAATGCGTGGTTGCACGCATGTTGTAGGCTTCGGCAAAATCAGGAGCGATGGCGATGGTTTCGGTGAACAGCTCGATGGCAAGCCGGAAGTCTGCCGCTTGCATCGCGTTCATGCCTTCAGCGAACAGGGCATTGGCATCGGCTTGATCGGTTTCGCGCCACGCGTCCCAAATCCGGCTTTCGAGGGCCTTCAGCTGGGCGACGTCCTGCGTCTGGTAAAGCGCGGCGAAGTAGGCGTCGAGGCGCGGGTCATTCTGATCAGCGTGCGTCAGAGGTGCAAACGCAGCCAACAGGGGGAGGGAGAAAGAGAAAATGAGGCGTTTCATGCTTGTGACCATGAAACGAATGCAGCGCCCTACAAGGGTCGGATTGTCACAGGCCTGTCAAAAAGCTGTCACTTTCACGCAGCCGTGACGAGCCATAAGAAAAAGGCCGACGCTATGCGCTGCCGACCTTTTCGATACTTAACCCTGAACGCTGGCGGCCCCGATTGGGGAGACAGCGATGGTGGTTGCTTAGCCCTGACGAGCCTTGAACCGGGGATTACGCTTGTTGATGACGTAGACGCGACCACGGCGACGAACGACTTTGCAGCCCTTTTCGCGCAGTTTCGCGGTTTTCAGCGAGTTACAAACCTTCATGGCTCTCTCCGTGGCCATGCGGCCAACTCTAATAAGGGTTCCGAGGAATTGGGCGGGTTTTAACCGGGAGTCAGCCTGTGAGTCAACGAAGCGCAGTCTTGCGTCTAGGGCGCAGCAGATCGAACCCTCGGTTTCAATCATAGCGGACCTCGCTTCTGAAATATTTGTTACACGTTCTGTAACGTCCTTGAAGCATTGGCGGTTCTGTTTCCCCACTATGGACAGTCCCCGGGCCGCCACGCATAACGTCTTCACGGCAGCACCCGGCCAACGCCACCATTGGCCCCTATGACAGGCAAAGGCAAACAGCATGCTTCGTAATCGACTTGCAAAAATCGTCGCGACCCTCGGACCGGCGACTGATACCACCGAAGCCATCACCGCGTTGTATGAGTCCGGCGCGGATGTGTTCCGGATTAATGCTGCTTATTCCGATAACGCCAGCAACGCCGTGCTGATCGCGCGCGTGCGCGAGGCGATCACCGATGAGTCCCAGCCGGTAGGGACGATTTGGGACCTGCCGGGTCTGAAAATGCGGATTGGCGGGTTCAAGGATGGCAGCGCGACACTGGTTGCCGGCGCAACCTTCACGCTCGACCAGTCCCCCGAAGACGGCGATGAAACCCGCGTCTACCTCTCGTCACCAGAAGCCTTTGCCCACACGCGCGTCGGGGATGTGCTGCGGCTCGACGATGGTCGGCTGACGCTCCGGGTCACCGAAGTAACCCTGTTCCGGCTTTCCACCACAGTGGTCGCGGGCGGCGAGCTGTCTGCCAACAAGGCGATTTTGTTTCCCAATGTCCCGGTTCCGACCGCTGAGGTTTCCAGCCGCGATGCGGAAAGTCTGCAAGCGGCGCTGGACGCGGGCACAGACTGGATCGCGGCCAGCGCCAACGGCTCGCTGGACGTTGTGCGAGATTTGCAGCGGTTGATCGGGGGCCGGGCGCGGCTGATGGTGAAGATCGACAGCAAGGATATGCTGGACCAGTTACAGGCGGTGCTGGACCTTGCCGACGGCCTGTTTCTGGCGCGCGGCGATTTGGGTTCGCGCATGCCGGTTGAGATGATCCCGAACGCGCAGAAAGATACGATCCTCGCCGCGCGCGAAGCCGGTAAGCCCGCTATTGTCGCGGCGCAGATGCTCGAATCCATGGTCGGCGACCCAACGCCAACCCGCGCCGAAGCCTCTGACGTCTGTCAGGCGATTTACGATGGCGCAGACGCGGTAACCCTTTCGGCGGAAACGGCAGTGGGGGATTACCCCATCGACTCGGTGGCGATGATGGAGCGCCTGATTATGTCCGCTGAGACCGACGATTTTGATACCGCCGTAGGCCGGGCGCTGGTTGCGCGCAGTGATGACGGCTCCAAGGTCGAGACCATCGGCGGGGCGATTTCCAATGCGGCGGTGTCCGTGTCCAATGAGCTGCAGGCCTGCGCGATTGTGGTTCACACATCCAGTGGCTCCACCGCCCGCCGGGTCGCACGCCTGCGCCCGGGTCGGCCCATCCTGTGTCTGACCGATATGGAAGAAACCCGCCGCTACATGACGGTCGTTTGCGGCGTGCATCCGTTGCACATGCCGTCGCTCAGCAGCTGGAAAGAAGTGGTCGAAGTGGCGGTAAAGGCGGCGCAGGAGCAGCAACTGGGTGAGGCGGGGGAGGTCATCGTGATCACCGCGGGGATGCCCTGGGGCGCGTCTGGCTCCACCAACATTCTGCGAGTGGCCACGCTCTAGCGCTCTGGGTTTTTAGGTCTGTTCGGTCTGGCGCTGCCACAGGTCGGCGTACAGCCCCCCCTTTTCCAGCAATTCACCATGAGTGCCGCGCTCCACCAGCGCGCCGCCGTCCAGTACCAGGATTTGGTCAGCGTGCATGACCGTAGACAGCCGATGAGCGATGATCAGCTGCGTACGGCCTTCGCCAGCGCGGGCAAAGTTGCGCACGATTTCGGCTTCAGTCGCGCTGTCCAGTGACGAGGTCGCTTCATCAAGGATAAAGATGCGTGGGTTTTTCAGGTAGGCCCGCGCGATGGCCAGCCGCTGACGCTCGCCGCCTGAAAGCTTTAGCCCGCGGTCGCCCACGACGGTTTCGTAGCCCTTGGGCAAGCCCTCAACAAAGCTGCCAAACGCCGCCATATGCGCGGCTTCACGGACGTCATCCATGGTGGCATCGGGTCGGGCGTAGCGGATGTTGGCTTCGATGGTGTCATGGAACAGGACGCAATCCTGCGGCACCACGCCCAGCACATCACGGGCGCTGCTCAACCGGACGTCGCGAATGTCCTGACCGTCGATCAGGATGGTGCCTTTGAGCGGGTCATAGAGCCGAAGCAGCAGTTTTTGGATGGTGGATTTGCCCGCCCCTGTTGGCCCCACCAGCGCCGTTGTCTTGCCCCCCGGCGCAACAAAGCTCAAGTCGCGCAGCACTGTGCCTTTGGAGGGGTAGTCAAAGCTCACGCCTTCAAACGCCAGCGATCCATCCCCCGCCACCAGATCACCCGCGCCGTCCTTGTCCCGAATGGTGTTCGGCACCTCGAACAGCGACATCATGCGCTCGGTATGGCGGAGGCTGTCGAGGATGCGGCGGTTGACGATTCCCAGCCCTCGCAAGGGCTGAAAAAGCCGCAGGATCAACGCTGCCAGCGCCACAAACCCACCCACGGTAAGGGCACCGGCGGAGACCTTGGGGACGGTGATGGCGAGAAGCGCGATCAGCGAGCCGCTCAGGATAATGGCGATGGTGACTTGCCGGATCATGAAATAGACAGAGACTTTGAGCGCGCGCGCGCGATAGTCTTCCATCGCGGAGTCGACGGCCGCGGCCTGGCGATTTTCGGCGGCGAAGGTCTTGACGGTCTCGGCGTAGGACAGCCCCTCAACGATCAGGTCGGAAACGCGGTCTTCCGACTCGTTCACCCGGCCCACGAGCCGGGAGCGTACCCGGTCGAACATCACAACGGCTGTCAGATAGAGCACCATGGTCGCCGCAAGGATCAGCGCCGACCAGATATCGTAACGGGTGGCGAGCAGAACGTAGGCGATCAACAGTTCGATGATGATGGGAATGAAGCTTAGCAACACCACGTTCGCCAGCTCTTCCAGCGCCCGCGTTCCGCGCTCCACCGACTGCGCCAGACCGCCCTTGCGGTTGTCCAGGTGATAGGCCAGCGGCAGGCGTAGGATGTGGCCGTAAACGTCGGTGGTCACTCGGCGTATGGCCCGCAGGCTGACCCGGTCCATCAGCATGTCCATGACATTGTCGAGCACGGTATCCGCCACCCGAAACAGCCCATAAGCCAGCACCAGCCCCAGCGGGAGAGCGACTTCCAGGCCCACCCCCAGACTGTCAATCAGGGCGCCATAGACAAAGGGCAGGCCGATCACGAACACCTTGTCCGCCACCAACAGCACAGCGATCAGCGCCAGCAGGCCGGGGCGGCGTTCGGCTGGGTTCTTGGACCAGACGATTTCTTTGACCAGTCCAACCAAATCGCGCAGCTTGGGTTGAGACTTGCCATCGTGGGCACGGGGCCAGTTGCCCATAGCGACTTTGGAAACCGGTGGCATGGATCAGGGTTCTCGCGGTTGGTGACGGAGCGGTTTGAGGGCGTTCCATACCCACTGCTCCAGCGGCAGGGGCAGGCCCAGCGCCTCAGCCAGCAGGCATGATGCCAATATGGGGGCATAGAGGTAACCTTTGGACCCCAAACCCGTCAGTACACCCAGATTTTCCTGCCGCCAACCGGCAAGCGGCAGGTGATCGAGTGTGGTTGCTCGCAGACCGACCCAGCTTTCGCCGGTCGGCGAAGCGCCTGCGCCGATGTCAGGCAGCGCGGCTTGCAGGCGGGTGAGATTTTCGTCGCTGTCGGCCTGAAGCGGTTGCTGCCAAGACTGGGGCGGGTCGCGATCAAAACTCGCACCCAGCCAAGCGTCCTTGCTGTCGCCATGGACCGGCAGCAACAACCGGCCAAAATTGATCGGATGGGCCAGCGGCTGGTCGAGGCGTAATCGGTCCTGCTGACCGCGATTGCGCCGCACAGACAGCCCGGGCAGCCACGCTGCCGACGCCAGCCCGGCTGCGATGATCAGCGGGCCCTCGCGGCTGGCTGAACGGGTCGGGCCGAGGGGGTCATGGCTGAGCGGATCAGTACGGAGAGGATCGGGGCGTTGGTCAACCTGCGCCAAAACCCAGCGCCGAAACGCCGCCGTATCCACACTCAAAGCACCAGCCACACGGACGCGGTCTGCTGCGATCCACTGGTGGTCAATATCGGTTTCCTGACGCCACCGCTCGCGCAGTTTCTCATCCCCCACCTGGGCATCAACCCCCGCGCGGGCATGGGCGCGGTAGTCGTGCAGGTGAAAGAAACCGGCGCGGCGCAAGTGACCCAGCGGCCCGGCATCACCACTGGGCCGAAAGTTCACCAGCGCGAACGGCACCGCAGAGCCTTGCGGCGCTTGCCCGGTGCCATGCAGGGTCGCCGGCCATCCCAGGCGGCGGGCCTCCAAGGCCAGCATCAGCCCGGCTATACCTGCGCCCGCGATGGTCAGCGGGGCGGCGTCCCGGGGCCTTGGCCGGGGGGTCCAGGTGCCGGTAAAGCGCGCGGTCAGATGTTCCCGCTTCTTGGCCCAGCCCGTGCGCTTGGCAGTCACAAACCCCGCTGCTTCCAGCCCGCGGCGCACGTCTCCTGCGGCGGTGAAGGTCGCCAGGGCGGCACCGGGGCGGGATAGCCGGGCCAGTTGAGCGTAAAGCGCAGGGGTCCAGACTTCTGGATTCTTGGCTGGAGAAAAACCATCAAGAAACCACACGTCCACCGCTGCATTGAGCCGCGACAGCGCCTCGGCCGCATCGCCGTGCAGCAGCAGCAGGTCATCATTGGCTCGGACAAAACCCGCCCGTGGCCGCTCCGTCGGCGGCGTCCATCCCATCGACGGTGGCCGCAGCGCGTTGGCCGTTGCGGCCTGCGCAGCATCCAGAGGCCGGGCTTCCACGCCAATATAGGACATCCGCCCATCATAGCCACAGGCCGCCATCGCCTCCCGCACCAGCCGGTAAGTCAGCCCTGTCCCAAATCCGATTTCACCGATAACCAGGTCATCCCCTGCCGCGAGCCGGTCGAGCAGTCCGGAGCCTTCGAGGTAAACGTAGCGGGTCTCGTCCAGGCCATCGTACTGAAAATACCAGTCGCCATGACCGGCATCGATCACCTTGCCGTCCTCCACAACCAGTCGCGCTGGCTCAATTTTTAGCGGTTTGGGAAAAGCCATGCAGTCCTATGGCTTGATTTTGGCGGCAAGGAAAGCAAGGACTGGCGGACAAATCAGCGCCCTCAGGAACCACAGGTGGGAAATTACAGACAATGACGCTCAAACGCTATGGTGCCGTGAAAGGTCGAGTCTGCGATGTCTATGGTGAGCGGCGCGACAACAAATCTCCGCATTTCTACATGACCCTCGATTGTGGCCGGCGGGAGTGGCGGCTGGCGATCAATGTAAAGTCCCGACGCTGGCCGAGCGAAGTTGCCTTCACCCGGCTGTCACCCTTTACCCACGCTTTCACCCACCAACTCGAAGCCCTGCCGCCGGGGATGCTGGCGATGAACCGCCGGCGGGAGCGGCAGCGGCTGGGGTTGGATTATCTGCGCGACGACTTTTTCCAGCTCGACCAGCTGGTCGCCCTGCCGCACCACCGGCCCGGTCGCAACAACGACCTGATCGACGTGCTGTACCGCGATGGCAATCAAGCGCGTGAGCAGGGCTGGGAAGCGGTTGCCTTTGGCGAGCCCTTTAACGACCGCGCGCGTCGGGGCATGCACAACATTCACATGAATCAGGGCTCCTTTGGCCGCTATCAGCGCACCAATGGCCCCAAGCAGGACGGCGCGCTGTTCCTGCGCGCGCCGGACACAGGCTGGATCGCGTATTTTTGGGCCTTTCAGAGCCAGTGCTCGCGGACGGACCCCGTGACCGGAAACGGCTTCGAGGATGCCCCGCTGATCTGGCACGTCCTGAACCCACAGGCTTGAGCCCTGAGTTCTAAGCTTTACGGCGGGGCAAGGGCCGAGAGGGTATTTCCTTGAGCAAACCACCCACGCCCAGCGCCTGAATCTCTGACGCGCTGGGGAACAAGTCGGCGCAGGCGCGTTCCAGCACCCAGTCAAAACCGTTAAAGGCCGTCGATCGCGCACACCCCGGCGCGCCAATCACGGGGCGTCCTTCGTGGGTACCGATAAACAGCAGGTTCCCCGGGTCAACCGGCATCCCGAGATGGGTCACGCCACCGCCCGCAGCGACCAGTCCCGAAGGCCCGACATCGCGCCGGTCCTGGGTCGCAGCGCCGGGGAACAGGATCACCAGATCGCTGGCAGTCGCCCCATCAGCACGGTCACTGGCAAGCGCTGCCGCCACCGCTTCGCGCCGGTGCTCCACCCGCTGTTCGCGCACGATATCACTGCCCAGCGCTGACAGGCGGGCTTGCAGGGCATCGCGGGCTTTGTCGAGCACGCGGTCTGCGACTGTTTCGGGTTGGGTTTGGATCAGCGAAACGGACTGTCGGCGCAGGGGTTGTACGCGAACCACCGCCTGCGCGGGTCGGGCTTTGCCGATAACCGCTTCGGCGACGCCAAAGGGGATGATTTTCAGCGTCGCGACCAGATCACCGGCTTCCACGCGCTGGCGGTCCGGCAGCGTCGCCAGCGTCACAGCTTCATCGACCGCGTTGAATTGACCCACGCCTGCGGCGTCAACGACCACCAGCCCGGCTTGCGCCGCGAGCGCATTCACGCGTCCAGTGCGCGCTGGGGTGAGGGACAGCGCGGCACCAAACAACGGTGCTTGCAGCGCCTGCGCGGCGGCGTCTTCAGAGATATCGCCCGGTTCAAGCTGGAACACCTGCACCACCTGCGCGCCCAGCGCTTCAGCCTGCTCTGGCGACAGCACCGTTCCCTTTGCGAGCCGCTTGCCTGCCAGCAAAACCGCCTGCGCCAGATGCCAGCCGGCGGAGTCCTGTGCCCGTTGGGTTTCAAACTTCATCGTTCAGCGGGCCTTGCGCCCGGCGAACTGATAGACAGCCGCGCTGCCATGCAAGCGCCCCTCCCGCAAAACCCGGCCCACCGCGCGGTCAACCGTGGCTTCGAGAACGCCAAAATCGCTCTGGATTTCATCGGCGGCGTACATCCAGTCCTCACCCTTTGGTCCGCCGGAACTCAAGGGCATTTGCTGCTTGCGAAATCCTTCCAGCAACAACCGGCCACCCGGCTTGAGCGCCCGGACACAGCCCGCGTGGGCACGGATGGCGGCTTCGCGTGGTAGGTGGAAGTAGAACAGGACGATGAGGTCAAACTGTTCCTCGGGAAACGCCCACGTGCTGGCGTCTGCGCAAACCGTCGTCAAGCTGACCCCGCGCAGAGCGGCCAGCCGCTCGGTCTTGGCGATGCCTTCAGCAGCGTAATCCAAGGACGTTACTTGCCAGCCACGCTCCGCCAGCCACACCCCGTTCCGGCCCTCGCCATCGCCGACGGCCAGTGCCCTATTCTGGCCGGTTTCAGGCGGCTCTTTGACCTGATCAAGCAGGAAGGCATTGGGCTGTGTTGAGAATAAAAAGCGGTCCTGCCGATACCGTTCATCCCAGAAATCTGACTTCATTTCCGCAATCGGCATGGCCAAAAACCCTTCCAACACCCTGTTAAACCAGTGATTTCTTGCAAAAAAGTGCGCAAAAAGTAGAGCTGGCCCTAGATTTTTCCACAGTTTGAGATTATACGGGTGCTTGTCTATAACTCGCCATCAATTTTCACCATCGCGGCATAATTTCCGCGAAAAAACCCCGAATATCGATTTCATAAACGGTCGCTAAAGCTGATTTGAATTTTGCGACCGCGATACCTGTATCAAGGGCTAGCTTTCGTGAGACGAAAGTTTCATACCAGCTTTGCTTTGGGGGATACAAGCAAGTGCGTCAAGCACAGAGGTCAATTTGCCTTCGGGGAAACTGGCTTATTTTTATTGGAGCGTATTAATGCGAATCATTGGGGTCTTTCTTGGACTTTTTGCCATGGTTAGCCTGGCCGGCGCCGTTGCAGTTTTTTCAACCGCCGCAGCAGAGTTTGAAGCTGAAGTTCCAACCGAACAGGTTTTGATCATCGATAACTAAGCGCCGCTTTTCAGGTCTCGCGGGAACCGCGTGCTTTAGACGGCAAAATGAGCCTGCAGAGCGCGGTCGAGGACTTTGAGCGGTCGGCGGTTTTCGCTGATATCACCGTAAATCACCATGCCTGACCCAACCATGCGGTGCCCTTCGCGGTGCTGCGGGAAGCGGATTATGCTGTGAAACGACCCGGATTGAGGGGCAGGAACCGCATGTTCCAGCCCGATCTCGTCCCGGCTCAGCACCGGATACCACAGCATGACCAGCGCATCAGGGACCAGCGCCACCAGCCGTTCGGCGAAGGTAGGCGCTCGGGTGAAGTCTTCTTTGAGCTCATAAGACGGGTCGATCATGGCAATCAGGCGATGGCGTGGGTCGTGGTCAGAAAAGACGTCAAACATGCCGTCATAGCCGTCGCCCCGGATTGCTTCGGCGTGGCGGTAGTGGTTGGTCATCGCCGTCTCCAGTGCTTGAAACTCCGTGCCGTGTTGTTCGAACAGAACCAACTTGTCGCGCTTGCGCAGCGCGCCGCCGGCGATGCAGGGACTGCCCGGATACTGCAGGATCGCTTCCCCCCGGTTCCAACGCGCAACCACGTCGCGGTAGCGTGCCAGCGGGGTCGGTAAACCGGCCTGCTCATAGATTGCGCCGATGCCGCTGCGCCACTCCCCGGTCTTTTGCGCCTGCTCACCCGCCAGATCATAGAGACCCCGGCCTGCGTGGCTTTCGATATAGGTGATCGGGCGTGCCTTTTTGGCGATCAGGGACAGCAGACCCAGGAGCAGGCAGTGCTTATGCACGTCAGCCTGATTTCCGGCATGAAAACCGTGTTGATAGGACAGCAAAGCGGCGGTGCTCCCTCTGAGTGAATTGCCGATGCCCTTCCTAAGCAGTGGCAGGTTGAGAGGAAAAGCCCTATTTTCAGCGCCATGGACACAAGACCCTTCAAGAAGATGCATGGATTGGGCAATGACTTCGTCATTGTCGATGCGCGCAATGACCCGTTCAAGCCGTCGCCACGGCAGGCGCAGAGGATCGCTGACCGTCATTTTGGCGTTGGCTGTGATCAGCTGATTGTGCTCGAACCACCAACGCGCCCGGGCGCGGAAGTGTTCATGCGGATTTACAACGCCGATGGCTCCGAGGCCGAGGCCTGTGGCAACGCCACGCGCTGTGTCGCCCGGCTCGTGTTCGAGGAATCCGGGTTGATCAGCGGCGTACAGACCGTGATGGGGGTGCTGCCGGTCCGGCGGCTGCCAGACGGACGATACATGGTTGGGATGGGTCCGGCTTTTCTGCGCTGGCAGGACGTGCCGCTGGCAGAGGCCGCCGATACGCTGAGCCTGCCCGAGTTGGTGCCGGGGTTGGGCGCGCCTGCCGCGGTGTCGATTGGCAATCCGCACTGCGTGTTTTTCGTTGAGGACGCTGACAGCCTGGACTTTGCGCCCATAGGGGCTGAGATCGAGAAGCACCCGCTGTTCCCCAACCGAACCAATGTCCAATTCGTCACCCCCATCGGCCGGCAAACCATTCGTCAGCGGGTTTGGGAGCGTGGGGTCGGGATCACGGGCGCGTCGGGCTCAGGGGCCTGTGCCGGGGCCGTCGCAAGTTTGCGGCGCGGGCTGGTCGAAGGGCCGGTGACGGTCAATCTCGATGGCGGCGAGCTGATCATCGATTGGGACCAGTCAAGCAACCACATCACCATGACTGGCGGCACGACCTATGCTTTCGACGGCGTGCTGGCGGAGGATTTGTTGGATGAGTGATGCGGACACCAAGCAAGTTCTGTCCTTTGGCTGTCGCCTGAACATCTATGAATCCGAGGTGATCAAGGGGCACTTGCCGGAGGGATCGAACACGCTGGTGGTCAACACCTGCGCTGTGACCTCAGAGGCCGAGCGGCAGGCGCGGCAGGCGATCCGCCGCGCTCACCGTGAAAACCCCGATGCTGAAATCGTCGTCACCGGTTGCGCCGCGCAGGTAAATCCCCAAGCCTTCGCCGACATGCCCGAAGTTGCCCGCGTGGTTGGCAATCAGGAAAAGCTTGAAGCCGCCACCTGGCAGACCGCCGCCCCACACTCAGCCACAGAGCGGGTGGTGGTGCAGGACATCATGGCGGTGCGCGAAACCGCGCCGCATTTGCTCGATGGCTACGTCGAGCATACCCGCGCTTTTGTCCAAGTGCAGACCGGTTGCGATCATCGCTGCACGTTCTGCATCATTCCTTACGGCCGCGGTAACAGCCGCTCGGTCCCCGTCTTTGATGTGGTGGATCAGGTGCAACGGCTGGTGGACGGCGGGGCGCGGGAAGTGGTGATTACGGGCGTTGATGTCACCTCTTATGGGGCAGATTTGCCCGGTGAGCCGACGTTGGGGCAGTTGCTACGGCGCATATTGCTGGCGGTGCCGGCCTTGCCGCGCTTGCGCCTGTCTTCGCTGGACGCAGTGGAAATGGATGCTGACCTGCTGGCCTTGGTGGCCGAGGAACCGCGCCTGATGCCGCATTTTCACCTGAGCTTACAGGCCGGCGACGACCTGATCCTCAAGCGGATGAAGCGGCGGCACTTGCGCCATCACGCGGTTGAGCTGGCCGCTGAACTGCGCCGCTTGCGTCCGGATTGTGCGCTGGGGGCGGACATTATCACCGGCTTTCCGACTGAAACGGAGACCATGTTCCGCGCGTCGCTGGATCTGGTGGATGACTGCGGCCTGACCTACTTGCACGTGTTCCCCTATTCCGAGCGCGACGGCACACCAGCGGCGAAAATGCCGCCCGTGGCCAAGGCCGAGCGCAAAGAACGCGCCGCGCGCCTGCGCGCCAAAGGTGAGCTTGCCAAAGCAGCGTTTTTGTCGGCGCAGCAAGGGGGTGTGGTGCCTGTGTTGTTTGAAAAAGACGGCTGGGGGCGAACCCCGAATTTTGCGTCTGTCCGCCGATTGGACGGCAGCAAGCCGAGCGCCGGAACGCTGGAAACTCTGGCGCTGGTGGATTTACGGGATGGTATATTGATGGGAGTGCCGCACTGATGCGCTGGCCGTGGCAACGCAAAAAAGAACCCAAGGTCGAAGCGCCTCAGGCGCAACCTGAAACCGACATTGAAGCTGACTTTGAAGCTGAGGTCGAAATCGAGGCTGAAGCCGACGACATTGCCGCGCTTGTGCGTGCCACCGTGCCGGATACAGACCCTGAGCCAGGGCCAGAGCCAGAGCCTGAGCCTGAAATCGAGCCTGAGCCAGAAATTGAGCCTGAGCCAGAAATCGAGGCTGCAGCCGAACCCGAACCCGAACCCGAAGCATCGCCGCTGAGCTCATCGTGGTTGAGCCGGTTGACCGGCGGGCTTGCCAAATCTTCGGCCCGGCTGACCAGCGGTATCACAGGCGCCTTTAACCGGCGAAAGCTGGACGACGATGCACTCGAAGAACTCGAAGAGGCGCTCATCCTCGCCGATCTTGGCGCTGCACCGGCGGCTAAAATCGTCGCTGATTTTGCCAAAACCCGGTTCAACAAAGAAGTCACTGACGACGAGATCCGCCAAGCGCTGGCCCAGCAGATCACCGCTATTCTCCGTCCGGTCGAAGTCCCGCTGGAGATTGATACCAGCAACGCCCCGCATGTCATTCTGGTGGTGGGTGTCAACGGTTCGGGGAAGACAACGACCATTGGCAAGCTCAGCCAGCACTTTACCGACGGCGGTCATCGGGTCCTGCTGGCGGCGGGCGATACTTTCCGGGCTGCTGCGATTGAGCAGCTGCAAATCTGGGCTGACCGCACCGGGTCTGAAATTGTGGCCAAGGAACAGGGTTCGGACGCCGCTGCGCTGGCCTTTGAAGCGATTACGCGCGCCAAAGACGTGGGGGCTGATATAGTGCTGCTCGACACCGCCGGGCGCTTGCATAACAAGGCCGACCTCATGGATGAACTGTCCAAAGTCGTCCGCGTGATCAAGAAAGTGCACCCCGAAGCGCCGCACGATACGCTATTGGTGCTTGACGCCACGACCGGTCAGAATGCGCTTTCACAGGTGGAGATTTTCCGCAAAACAGCCGATATCACGGGCCTCATTGTCACCAAGCTCGACGGCACGGCCAAGGGCGGGGTGATGGTTGCCTTGGCGGACAAGTTCGGTTTGCCCGTGCACGCGGTTGGTGTTGGCGAAACGGCGGCAGACCTGCAGCCCTTTGACGCTGAGGAGTTCGCACAGGCGCTCACTGGGGTCGAGCTGGCCGACTGACGTGATGCTCGCGAAGCCCTCACGGGCTTCTGACTGGACAGCTGGCGTTCATCCTTGCAACAAATGCGCGAAGTCTAAGGCTGATTTACAACGCCTTATTTTCTGTACTGACGAGGAAGAATTTTATGATCAGACGCGTTACCGCCGCGCTTGCCATGCTTTGCGCCGCCCTTGCCTTTAACCCCGTCGCCCAGGCCGATACCAATGAGAATTTGGGCTTTATGAACTGGGATGC
>PAFB01000070.1 GCA_002700865.1 Rhodospirillaceae bacterium | reverse complement strand
TTCCTGTTTTGACCTTGATTTATATAAAATTTGTTGTTTATTGGCGTTATGCGGAGCAAACGACATGAGCGCTGCTCTGTATGATTGCAGTTCGGATAACACTGCCGAACTCAACTTGTGAATTGAGGAAAACATCATGAAAATTCTTACAACTGCTGCATCTGCTGCTCTTCTCGCCCTCTCCCTTTCTGCCGCCCCGGCACAGGCAACCTCCGCTGCAATGAAAGAAGCCTTCAACTGCAAATGGCGTGTACTCGCTGGTGGGTGGGTAACGCAGAATACTAAGCCGGCAGCACGCATTAAGGCACGAAAGCACGTTTTGGCTGAGATCAAGCAAATGTCGGGTGCAAAAGGTGCATTCATCGGAAAAGGGCGTGAGTTTATTAAGGCCAAAGAAATGAACGTTGAACAAAGAACTCGTGCTAATGGTGCTCACATGGCTAGGGCCACCATGAACGTCTTCATCTGTGACGAAGGTTACAAGAGAGAAGCTAACCGCTAAGGTTTCTCTGGTAAACGACATCGACATCTGAAGTCGTTTGTACGGTGGGTTAATTTTTGACACCCATTTTGCTCGGGGCATCCATGCTTGGATGCCCCGTTTTCGTTATGGCGCTGAGGCTAGGCCCGCCAGAACTTCGTTCACGGTGATTTTGGATGCCAGTCAGCGACCACGCCAGCGAAGTAGCCGCCATCCACCGTTATCTCCACCCCGTTGATCCAGCCTGCATCGCCGACGCAGAGGAACTCGGCCAAACCAGCGACGTCCGTCGGCTGGCCTGCTCGGCCACTGAGACCGACAATCCGATCATAGGTATCGGAGCCGAGCATGTCTCTGAAATCGGCCGACAGATTGGTTTCGGTAATACCGGGATTGATGCAGTTTACCCGGACACCAAAGGGCTGAGCGGCTCCCACAGCGTGATAGGTGTAAGCGGCCAGGCACTGCTTTGAGAACTTGTAGGCCTCCGCCTGCCAATCGCTTCCGGCCTCGGTGCTATCCCTGAGCCAGCGTTCCCCGTCCGCAAAGCCGGGCGTCGCCACCATCGCATCGACCTGCACCCGGTTCTCCCGCCAATCCCGACCAGCGCTGGACGCGACAAGCGTGACACTGCCCCCGCGGCGCAACCGGGGCAGCAGCAATTGGGTGAGTTTGCGCGTGCCAAGAAAGTTTACCTGCATGACCTGCAGCGGATCATCGGGCAAGGGGCCAACCCCGGCCACACAGATCAGTCCACCCAAGCCGCCACTTGGGACTTTGATTGACTCGACAGCCTCATGGAGGCTTTCCGGCGCGCTGAGGTCACAGGCAATAAAGTTTTGACAGTCATCCTCGCCACGCTGAATATCCAGATTGAGCGTGTTGTATCCCGCCGCTTCGAGGCGGAGGCGAATGGCTCGTCCAATACCGGAAGAACCACCTGTGATGACGATTGGCGCTTGCACAAGGCTGAGCTTAAAGCTGGAATTTCCATAAGGTCAAGGCCACAAGCCATAAACAAGAGAGGGAATAAGGGTCCGTGGACGCAGCAAAAACAGCGCTTGAGCAGGCCAAGGCGGTCGCGGCTGGCGAGACCACGGCCGCCGCGCTCGTGGAGACAGCACAGCAACAGATCGAGCGCAACAACCCAGCCCTGAATGCCATCATTACCCGTGCCGATGAACAGGCCCAGGCCGAAGCCGCGCACTGGGACTGCCGGCGCAAAGCTGGGGACAAGCTGCCGCCGCTGGCCGGTGTTCCCGTGGCGATCAAAGACAACCAACACGTCGCGGGCCTTCGTACCACGCTCGGCAGCACGCGGCATCTTAACGCCATCGCCCCAAGCGACGCCGGCATCGTCGCGCGGTTGCGGGCGGCGGGGGCGATTGTGGTTGGGAAGACCAACCTCCCCGAATACAGCATTGGCGCAAACACCGTAAATCCGGCCTTTGGCGCAACCGGCAACCCTTTTGACCCCAAGGCCAGTTGCGGGGGTAGCAGTGGCGGGTCAGCGGTGGCGGTGGCTGCGGATATGGTCAAGCTTGCCACCGGCTCTGATCACGGCGGGAGCCTGCGTATTCCCGCAGGATTTTGCGGGATCGTTGCCTTTCGCGCTTCCCCCGGTGTGGTCCCCAATGAGGAACGCCGCACCCCCGCCACTCACTACAGCCTGCAAGGCCCCATGGCGCAAACGGTTGAGGACGCCGCCTTGATGCTGTCGGTAATCGCGGACCGGCGATTGGGCGGGAACCGTGACCCCATGGCGTTCCCGCTGGATGCTGCCCGCTTCCGTGCGCTCGATGCGCTCGATACAAGTCGCTTGCGTCTGGCTGTCAGTGCCGATCTGGGCGGGCTGCTGGTGTCTGCGCAAACCCGCGACCTGTTCACTGACCGCATCGAGCGGTTATCGCGCGCGGCAGCGTTTGCGGCCTTGGATTGGCACGACCTCAACCTCACCGATGCGCCCGGTGTTGATTGGCTTTTGCGGCAGGATGTCTTTGTTTCACAGTACTATCAGGAGGCTGACACCTGGCCCGAAGATTTCAGCCCAAACGTGCACCAGACCTATGACGCCGCCCGGCAAACGTCCATGCAGGACATCGCCAAAGCCCGCCATCGCCAGCTAAACCTGATCCACCGCATGCATGCGGTGTTTGACAGTTACGACGCGCTGATTGTGCCTTGTGTTGGGGTGCAACCCTTTGAGTGGCGGCACAACTACCCGCCGACGGTCGATGGTCAGGTCATCAAGAACTATATGGCCTGGTTGCATTTGACATCATCGCTGACCGTTGTCGGAAATCCAGTTGTCGCGCTGCCGCTGGGGGTGGACGAGACGGGGCTGCCTTTTGGCGTTCAGGTCATTGGGCCGCGCTTTGACGATCACCGGCTGTTGTCTATTGCCGCTGCTCTGCAAGCGCTGGGGGGCCGTGACCAACAGCTCGCCCGTCCGGTACCGTCCCTGAAGGGATAACGCGCAGGGATCAAATCAACGGCTGATTTGGATGGGGTCAGTCGGTGATTTTGATACTGACGTTGCTGGTTCCCACAGCCTGTACCGCTTCGAATAGCACGGCGGCATCATCCGGGATCAACCGCACACACCCCGCACTCGCAGGCCGACCGATAGAGACCACGTCTTCGGTGCCGTGGATGGCAAAATCACCATTGAAGAAGATCGAATAGGGCATGGGGGCATCGTTATAGATCGATGATTTGTGAAATTCCGACAGCCATTGCACGCCATAGTCACCGCGCGGTGTGTAACTGCCCTCCCGCGCTGTCGAAACCGGCCACTGGTAGGCCAGCTCACCATCGAGGCTCACTTTCATCAGCTGGTCAGACACATCGACGACGACATTCAGATCCTGCCCCTTGCGCGCGTGTACATGGCGCTCGATCCGCGCAGGGTGTTCTACGCCACCGGTAGCCCGGATGTCGCCGGGTACCAGCGATGCCGTCAGCGTCGGACGCGCACCGGGAACAAGCACGCCTTCAGGGATCGCGTCGCCGTACAAAGACTGGCTTCCATAGGGATCGGGATGACAGGCGGTCAGGAATACGGCCAGAATCATGGCCGAGAAGATCGAAATTCGCTTAAACATCTTGTCCAAAAAATCAAGACTGAATGAAATAAAATATATTGGGCACAGATTGTTCCCATCGGCCTGATATCTCAATGACAGCCATTGGTTCATATGCATTTATTTTCTAAAGCGTGGCAAACTGCCCACAATTGGCAGGTTCTCACCGCCTGACCACAGGCTGAAACCTGATCCGTCAGCCTTTCAGCATAAGCGCTTGATCATGGTCGAAGTTGCCGCATGATAACCGGCAACGAAAGACAAAGCGCCCGAGGTGCGAGTGAGCCCAACGCGACCCCAGACTTCCGACCCGCTGCTACAACCCTTTGCGCTGCGCCACCTGAGCTTGCGCAACCGGATCGTCAGCACGGCACACGCGCCGGCTTACGTCGAGGATGGCCACCCGCGCGAGCGCTATCGGCTCTATCATGAGGAAAAGGCGCGCGGTGGGATTGGCCTCACCATCATCGGCGGCTCAACCAACATTGCGCCCGATAGCCCCTCGGTCTTTGGTCAGCTTTACGCCGGTGATGACAGCATTATTCCTTGGTTTCAGCAGCTCACCGACGGTGTGCGGAAACATGGGGCGGGTGTCATGTGTCAAATCACGCACATGGGACGGCGCACGGCCTGGGATGATGGCCACTGGCTGCCCGTTGTTGGTCCGGCAAACGTGCGCGAGCGGGCGCACCGGGCCTTTCCAAAGACTATGGAGACAGCAGATATCCAGCGGGTGATCAGGGACTTCGCCCAAGCAGCTCTCAGAGTGCAGCGCGGCGGGTTTGATGGGGTTGAACTGCTGTCTCATTCTCACTTGCTGGGGCAGTTCCTGTCGCCCTTGGTCAACCGGCGTGAGGACGACT
The DNA here is from genome assembly GCA_002700865.1 of Rhodospirillaceae bacterium. Classification (GTDB taxonomy): domain Bacteria; phylum Pseudomonadota; class Alphaproteobacteria; order UBA7985; family UBA7985; genus UBA7985. Next base: position 10,847 of record PAFB01000070.1, on the reverse strand, counting down.
ACGGCGGCAGTCTCAACAATCGCCTGCAGCTGACGATGCAGGTGCTTGAAGCGGTGCGGGAGGCGGTTGGTCCGGATATGATCATCGGGATGCGGATCACAGGCGATGAACTCGAAGCGGGCGGACTGAGCGCGGAGGATTGCCTCACAGCCGCACGCCAGTTAGCCGATACGGGCGCGGGCGATTTTTTCAACGTGCTCGCCGGCGCGCCCTACGACGACCTCGGTCTGGCAGGCTGGGTGCCGCCGATGGGCATGCCGGCGGGCGCACACCTGAGCGTGGCAGCGCAAATTCGACATGCGGTGGATATCCCCATCCTGCACGCAGGCGGTGTCGCCGACCTCGCCACCGCACGGGAAGCCCTGTCCCAAGGGTGGGTCGATCTTATTGGCATGACCCGCGCCCACATCGCTGATCCGCATTTGGTGCGCAAGCTCAAGGATGGCGACGAACATCGCATTCGGCCTTGCGTGGGCATGGGGTACTGTGTGGACCGCGTGAATCAGGGCAAGGACGCGCTGTGCGGCCACAATGCCGCGACCGGCCGCGAAGCGCGCATGCCGCATCGCATCACCACCTCGCCCAACCCCGGCAAAACCGTTGTCGTCGTCGGCGGCGGGCCGGGCGGGATGGAAGCGGCGCGGGTTTGCGCTGAGCGGGGGCACCGGACTGTGCTGTTCGAAGCGTCAAACCGGCTGGGCGGTCAACTGACACTGGCCGCCCAAGGCACCACCCGGCGGCAGATCATCGGTGTTTCCGATTGGCTGGAGAGTGAAGTCGAGCGTCTGGGGGTTGATCTCCGCCTGAACACCTTTGCTCAGGCCGAGGACATTCAGGCCGAAGACCCCGACCTTGTGGTCGTCGCAACCGGTGGCTGGCCGGACTTATCCGCACAGGCTGGCGCTGATCATGCGATCTCCAGCTGGGACGTGTTGGGCGGTGAAGTCCGGCCCTCGGGCGAGGTGCTGCTGGTCGACGAGGTTGGCGAGCAGGCCGCCGGGGTTTGCGCGCAAGTGATGGCGCAAGCTGGTGCCACCGTCACAATGATCACCCCTGACCGCGCCATTGCCCACGATCTCGGCCCGACAAACAGCGCTGTGGTCCTGCGCGATCTCGCCCGCGCCGGGGTTGGGTTCGAGTGTTTTCAAGCGCTGGTCAGCATCACGCCGCACGGCAACCGCCATCGCGCTGTTCTGCGCCACGTGCTGACGGGCGAGCACAGCGAACAGGTGGTTGACGCCGTCGTTATTGAAGCGGGAAGCGCGCCTATGGATGGGGTTTACCATGACCTCAAGGCTGCCTCGCGCAATCTGGGCCAGCTTGATCAAAGCGCCATGATCGAAGGCCGCTCGCCCTTTGACACCCTCAACCCGCAAGGACAGTTCCACTTGGCCCGGATCGGCGATGCCGTGGCCAGCCGCAATGTGCACGCGGCCCTGTACGACGCGCTGCGGGTTTGTAAGGATTTCTGACAAAGACCCCTTCGACACCCTCACCCCTCTCACTCAGCAAAGCACCGGGATCAATCCGCTCATGACAGCCCCTGCCCCCAAAACCATAGAATTCTTCTTTGACCTGTCCTCACCGTGGACGTGCCTGGCCTTTAACAACATTCGCTCGCTCCTCGCTGACTGCGAGGTGACGATCCGCTGGCGACCCTTTCTGGTTGGCGGGGTTCACAATCAGGTCAACGCCAGCTTCGTCCAGTCCCGCGCGACTGAGATGACATCGCCAAAATGGTTGCACAGCGGGCGCTCGTTGATGGATTGGGCCGCTTACTCCGGCGTTACGCTGAATTTTCCCAGCAAGCACCACCCGTTGCGCTCCGTCCATGCCATGCGCGTGTGCTGCCAGTTGGAGCATGATCAGGCGGCATTGGAAGGCTTTGCCAGCGCCGCATTCGCCGCCTACTTCACCGACATGCGCAACCTTGACGACCCTGCCGAACTGATCGCCATTGCTGCGGCCTGTGGCCTTGATGGTGAAGCGCTGGCCGCTGGGACGCAGCAGCAAAGCTGCAAGGATCACCTGCGCACCAACACCGAAGAAGCCGTAGCTCGCGGCGCGTTTGGCTCGCCGTCGATCTTTGTGCCGACCGCAACCGGAGAGCGGCTGTATTTCGGCAACGACCAGTTACCCCTGGTCAAATGGGCGATCCAGACACTTTGAATGGGCCTCGGCGCCGCCAGACTGCCCTCTAACCTTGCTTGAGACTCTGGCTCTGAACACAGCCGAGGTCTGAACAGAGCCACAAGACAGCTTCATTTCCCCTTCTAAATCTGCACGCAGTGCTGATATTGTTTTCGTGCCTAATTTTTAGCGCCTAAATTTTGGGCAGCATCGGGCTGCGCTGTTACTCTTCACTGCTTCGAACGTCCTCTTGTCACGCATCGTGGGTAAAGGAGTGAGACAGCAGTGCCCAAGAATAAGGGAAAAATCAGTGCAGCGTGCTTAACTAAGCACTTCGGGACGGCTGTGGCAGTTGATGGCATTGATTTCACCATTGAAGCCGGCAGTTACTGCTGCCTGTTAGGACCCTCAGGTTGCGGCAAGACCACCACGCTCCGCATGATTTCCGGACACGACAACCAGACCAGCGGCACCATTAGCATTGATGAGGCCGACATGGGGGTGATCCCTCCGGCTCAGCGTCCAACCGCGATGATGTTTCAGAATTACGCCCTGTTCCCGCACATGAGCGTCGAGGACAAAGTGGCCTTTTTCCCTGCGTGTCAAGGGCGGAGACCGCACTGTTCGGCGACAGCGGGCGGGGCATTTGCTGGAAATCTTTGGCATGACAACCACCGTGACCACGCCAACGCTTTACGCCTTAGGAACCGTGACCACGGTCGTGAGTTTTACCGTCATCCTGCTCAGCCTCGCCGTCATTGCCATCCTCAAACGCCGCGCGATACGTAAAGGGAGCGCCGGGCCATGAAAATTCTGCTCTACAACCCCAATACCACCGTCAGCATGACCGTCGGCTTCACACCGGCCGCCCTCGCAGCAGCCGAACCGACAACCGAGGTGATCGCAGAAACAGCCGCGGTCGGGCCTGAATCGATCGAAGGCTATTACGACGAAGGCCTGTGCGTCCCGCCTATGCTGCACCGGTTCTCGGACTTGGAGGCTGAAGGGTTCGACGCGGCGATTATTGCCTGCTTTGACGACACCGGTCTGGACGCGGCCCGCGCCCTGCTCTCAATCCCGGTTTTCGGCCTCTGCCAGAGCGCCGCGACCCTCGCGACCAGCGTTTGTGAGCGGGTTGCCATCGTCACCACCATGCCCCAGTCAGTGCCGCCGCTGAACCGCCTGCTGTCCTCTTACATCGGGACCGAGCGAAGCGCAGGGGTTTACGCTGCGGGGGTCCCGGTTCTCGACCTCGAAACCCCCAGCGACGCCACCCTCGCTCGGCTGATGGACCGCTGTGAGCAGGCGCTGAACGACGGTGCAGACGGGCTGATCCTTGGATGCGCTGGCCTTTCTCAGCTCGCCCAGACCATCAACCAGCGCTTTGGCGTGCCGGTCATCGAACCAGTTGCAGCAGCCACCAAGCTTGCGCAGGCAACGGTTTCACTGGGACTGAAAACCAGCAAATCGGGCGGCTGGACTCCACCGCGCGACAAGCGTCGAACCTGACCGCTTTGCTATGGAACTTGATCTGCGTTTCTTCGAAATCTATCGCAACCCGGAATACCTGCTGCTGCTGGGCAAAGGGGCCCTGCTCAGCGCCGGTCTGACCGTCCTTGCCGCCCTGTTCGGGCTGATCCTCGCCTTTTTGCTGGCAGCAGTCCGGTTTGGCCGAGTGCCCGTGCTGGAGTGGGTGGCGGCGGCCTATGTGGAGTTTGTCCGCAACACGCCACTGATCGTGCAGCTCTTCTTTATCGCCTTTGGACTGCCCATGCTGCTGGGCTACGAATGGCCCTTCTGGGCCCACGCGCTGCTCTCGCTCAGCATCAACTTTTCCGGCTATTTCGCCGAAATCCTGCGCGCAGGCTTGGAAGGCTCAGACAAGGGCCAGCGTGAGGCGGCGCGCGCCTTGGGGTTAAAGCCGCCGGTGACGTTCTTTCTCGTTATCACACCGGTTGCTGTCGCTTCGATGTTCGCCAGTCTCAACAGCCAGTTCATCTTCCTGTTTCTGACGACAGGGATTATCTCTGAAATCGGTGTCGCCGACCTCACTCAAGCGGGCCTCTACATCGACAGCCGCACCTTCCGAACCTTCGAGGTCTTTCTGGTCCTTACCGGGCTCTACATCCTGACCTCCATGCTCTTCAAAACCGCCCTTGCCGTGATCGAACGCTGGCTGTTTCCGTGGAAGTTCGTCCGATGAAGGCCTTGCTCGTTGACCTGCTCGGCAAGCCCGAAGGCATTGTCTTGTTTCAGCTGATAATGGCCGCACGCTTCACTGTGCTGCTGTCGGCCCTTGCCTTTATTGGTGGTGGCATTGTCGGGGCGGTTGTGTGTACCGCGCGCGTCAGTCCGGTCGGCTGGATGAACCGGATCGGCGCGGCTTACGTCTGGCTGTTCCAATCTACGCCGCTGCTGATGCTGCTGTTCATCATCGGGCTGGGTCTGCCCAAGTTCACCGGCTGGGACGTCGACCCATGGACGGCAGCAGGGGTGGCACTCACGCTTTACGCCAGCGCTTACCTCGCCGAAGTTTGGCGCGGGGCGATTGCGACCATAGGCCGGGGACAGTGGGAGGCCGGGCGCGCGCTGGGGCTGACGTTCCTGCGCACGCTGCGGCTGATCATCTTCCCTCAGGCCCTGCGCGGCGCACTCGCGCCCACGGTCGGCTTCTTAGTGCAAATCATCAAAGGCACCTCGTTGGCCTACATCATCGGGTTTCACGACCTGATGAGTGTGGGCAAGCGTTGGGCGAACGCGGCGGTACCGGGCACCGAGCCGTTTATCATCTATCCCTTGCTGGCGCTGTTCTACTTCGCGCTTTGCTTCCCGCTTTCACTCTATTCTCGCTGGCTTGAACGCCGGCTTGGATCGGCGGTTTCTTCACCAAATGCCGCCTAATGACTCCTCCGGGAGGAAACCCCACGAAAAGGACCATGAAATCATGAAAGTCTTAAATATCCTCGCAGCTGGCCTCGCGCTTAGCCTGACCACCGCGACCCTCGCAAAGGCAGAATTGTCCGATATTCTCAGCTCTGGGACGGTGAAAATCGCCATCCCTGAAAACTTTGCGCCCTTTGGCTCACTGAGCATAGAAGGCGAGTATGAAGGCTATGACGTTGACGTGGCCAAGCTGATTGCCTCTGACCTCGGCGTAGAGCTTGAGCTCGTCCCCGTCACTTCCAAGCAGCGCATTCCGTTCCTGGAAACCGACAAAGTCGATCTCGTCATCGCCACCATGGGGGCCAACCCTGGCCGTGCCAAGTCCATCTGGTTCTCCGCTGCCTACGCGCCCTTCTTCTCTGGTGCCTTCGCAGCCAGTACGGTTGACGTGAGCGGCCCCGAAGACCTCGCTGGGCTAAAGGTCGGTTTGACGGGCGGCACGCTGGAAGACCTCGAGCTGACCGAAAACGCGCCTGACGGTACCGAGATCATCCGGTTCGGCGACAACGCAGCAACCCGCGCAGCCTTCCTGTCCGGACAGGTGGACGTGCTGGTGACCGGTAACACGGTTGCGGCTGGCCTGTCTGAGGAAGACCCGTCGCTGGATATCGAAACCAAGTTCATCATCAAGGAATCCCCGGCTTTCATCGGTGTGAAGAAGGGCAACTTTGATCTGCTGCAGTGGGTGAACGTGTTTATCCTGCACAAGAAACTCGGCGGCGACCTGAACGAGATGTCTGAAAAGTGGCTGGGCCAGCCCCTGCCACCACTGCCGACGTTCTAAAAAGAGCGTCTGCATCTGAAAGCAGCGCTCCGGGCTCCTCCCCGGGGCGCTGTTATCTTTCTCAGGCTCAAGCGGTCGCGAATACCGCACATCCGGCTAAAGGCTGATCACCGGCAACCTGCATAAAGGCCTCAGCCTGCGCAGGTGAACCACCACAGGCTTCGTATTTGGCCATCAATTGATCCTGTGTCATCGGTCGCTCGGCACTGCCGGGCACTTGATTGGTTTCATACTCGATCCAACCGCCCGCTTTAAGCTTCACGCTGACTTTCTCCGGCGTCATGGCAAGCAGTTGATCCGGCGGCACCTGCGGCAGCGGGTACAGGTCAAGCTCCACCCGACGGCACAGCGCCTGCCGGGCCGGGTCAGAAAACCGCTCGATGGTAAAATCCTCAGGCAAGACCTGCCCTGTCAGCAAGCCCGTCACCACGCAATAAACGGCTGAAAACCGAGCCTCATTTGCCGTGGTCGGCGCACCAAAGCAGCTGACGCGGTGAAAGGCCTCGGGCATGCGCAGGTAAATGCGTTCGATCTGCTCTGGCGACTGAATATCCGCTGCTAGCGCCTGGGCGCAGGGGATCACGCGGTGCGTATAAGAGCATGAAGGCCAGAACTTACGGGCCACGGGAAACGCGTCCGTCGCCTCGCCTTCCCGCATGGTCAGCATCATCTCCTGAAACCCGATAGAAGCGTCTGTGCCGTACAGGTCCATCATACCTTGAGGCGCATCCCAGATGTCGATATTGCCGGTCGCGCCAGACTGCGCGAGGATCGCCGCGCGCAGGCCAGCTTCCGCCGCCAGACCCACGTGCAACGCTTTGGCGTCAAAGCCGAACTGTGACTTCATCCCCGCTGACGAGCTTGTCGCCAGCGTCATGGCGTGCGCCATTTGCTCCGCCGAAAGCCCAAGCGCCCGCGCACAAGCCGCAGCCACCCCGATCGGCCCCAGCGTTGCCGTGGCGTGCCAGCCCTTGTCGTAATGCCCGTACCCCAGTGCAGAGCCAATCCGCACAATAGCTTCAAACCCCACAATCCAGCAGGCGCCGAACGCGTCCACCGTCATGGAGTGACGCTGCGCCAAAGCCAGCAAGGCGCTGAAGATTGGAGCGCTGACGTGGGTTGAGCCGGGGATCTCATAGTCGTCGAAATCGATGGCATGGGCGCGGGCACCGTTGAGAAGCGCCGCGCCATAAAGCGAGCACGCCCGTCCCCCGCCGATGGGCGAGACCGTACCCTCATCACCCGAAGCTTCCAGTGCCAGCGCCATGACCTGTGATTGCCGCTCATTGGCACCAACACGCATACAGGCCAAAGTGTCGATGAGGCTGAAGCGGGCGGCGTACTGCGCCCCGGGCGCGTGGCTGAGCTTTGGCTGACAGGCCCAGAGGGTGAAGCGTTCGTGAAAGGACTGAATGCCCTGCTGCGCCACCGCCATCGTCTTGACCCTCAGAACACCGCGGTCGCTGACATCGCCAGCGCGCCGTCTGAACGTTTGGCCCATAGCGCCACCTCATGGGCATCGCGGTTCTGTCCTTGGATATCGAAAGCTGCCAGACCAGCGAGCGGTGCCGTCCCACGAAAATCAAAGCGGCGCGGGGTCTTGCCTGTCTGTCGCATGGCCAGATCAACCAGCAGCGTTGCTGTCAGGGGTCCGTGGAAAACAAGACCTTCATACCCCTCCACCTGCCGGGCATAGTTGCCGTCGTAGTGAATGCGATGTCCGTTGAAGGTCAGCGCTGAATAGCGGAACAGCATGACTTCAGAGGGCTGGACCGGCTCAGAAAACGCGGCGTGGCTTGGAGCGGCTTGCGGCATGGGCGTCGGCGCATCGGGGCGCGGGTCCTCGCGGTACACGATATCGTGCTCTTCGTGCAGAGCCAGAGCGTCATTCTGGAACACTTCATGGACAACCGTCACAAAACACAGCGGCCCCGAACGGCCGTCTTTCTCCATGATCGATTTGATCGTCGATCGCTTGGTCGCCTCTGCGCCAAGAATAAGCGGCTGATGAAACTCAAACCGCCCGCCTGCCCACATGCGCCGTGGCAGGCTCACCGGTGGTAGAAACTCGCCTCTGGCCGGATGGCCATCGCGGCCCAGCAAGTGCAGCGGTTTGGCTTCGAGGAAATAGAGCCAGTGCCACAGCGGCGGCACGGCATCCCCGTCCTTCAGCGAAGGCTCGTGGCTTAGCGTCGCTTGCATAAAGCGGCAAGGCTGCGAAGCGAGAACGTCCTGACGCTCTTCACTGCGGCCCACCCAATCGGTCAGGCTCGTCACGGCCTCTCACCCCCGATGTGGACATGGTTTACAGCTTAGAGTGTTCTGACTTGTCCGCACGTGTCCGCACCACACGCGACAGCAATGTCGCGCCGGGGGCAGCCTGCTTGCTCGTTCCCTTGAATCCAGCGGTACGTATCGGTCAGATGCGGCTTACCCGAGCCTTTAGTCGACGGACAATCGGTCCTGATCCGTCGCAGGTGCCAGTCCGCCTATTGGTGGGTTGGTATCGAGATTGAGCGGAAAGGCATACCCTTCCGCCGTCGCGGCAACGAGGGCCCGGTGTTCCAAAGCGCTAAGATCTGACGACGCCAGCACGGGCTCAACCGCAGCCAGCATAGCGGCGCGGTCGATGGTTTCCATGGCTCGTCCGAAGGCGGATGAGACTTGGAAGAGATTAACCAGCCGCTCCACGTATGGCGTGCGATTCTCACCCGCAGCGTGGAACAGCGCTGGACTGAACCAGAGCAAATCGCCTTTGCCCAGTGCCACTTGTGTGAAGCGATCTTCAAAGACGTCACGAAAGGCCTGTTCATGGTACGCGAGATAGCCGAGTTCGTACTTCTGACTGTGGGGTAACAGCTTGGTCGGGCCTGCCTCGATGGGGATATCGACATGCGCGATGGCGCCCTGAAGGGTCAGTGCAGCGGTCAACAGGTGGGCATGTAACGGGAACTGCGCGGACTGATGCTGCTGCATGAAACCGAGGTGATAATCACGATGGGCGGTCTGAGGCTTTCCACCCGGATGCACAAGGTTCACCTGTGCCGTCATCTGATAGCGCGGCCCCAACCACGCCTCCGAAGCGGCTGCAATCCACGGGTTGGCGTAGTATCGAATGAAGCTTTCCGGCGCAGCAATGGCATGCTTTTCAAGGCTGTTCCAAAGACGGTCATTAAGCCCTGCCGCAGCAAAATGGTCCCCGCCCCCGCCTGAAGCAGCAGCCTTTTCCTGCGCAATAAGTTCCAACAGAACTTCAGAAGCCTGATCGATCACGCTCCCCTCCGGCGTTGCGCCCGTGATGGCGAAACAGCCTGCACCATTGAGCAGAACATCAGCCCACTCATCTAGCATCGCTGCCCGCCGTGGGCCTTCCTCCAGTCGGTCTGCCAGGGCACCAGCTTCATAGATCGGCACGCCATTTTCAAGCGATGCGGCCAAAGCCGGCTTCTCGGTCGGTGTATCGAGCAGTGCCTTGAACGCATCAAGGTCCAGGGAAGCGGCTGACAGGCGTTGGGTCTTCATCATAGTGTTGCCTCGGGCATGGGAGTTGTACGGCCAAACTCTGAGCTGGCGAAATCGAGATCACAGCCTTTGTCTGCCTGCTCGATGTGCTGCGCGACCATCCAGCCAAATCCCCGCTCGAACCGCGGCTCTGGCGGCACCCAGGCCGCCCGGCGAAGGGCGAGGTCTTCGTCGCTGACGTGCAGATGGATCGAGCGCTGAGCAACGTCGATACTGATCAGGTCACCCGTGTTAACCAGTGCCAACGGACCGCCAATGAAGGCTTCAGGAGCACAGTGAAGAACGCAGGCACCGTAGGAGGTGCCACTCATCCGCGCGTCTGAGAGGCGCACCATGTCTCGTACCCCCTGCTTCACCAGTTTGATCGGCAGCGGCAGCATACCCCATTCCGGCATTCCCGGCCCGCCGATCGGACCGGCATTGCGCAGGATCAGGATCGTGTCTTCGGTGACATCAAGGTCGGGATCTTCGCAGGCCCTTTTGATCTCCGGATAGGAATCGAACACCAGCGCAGGGCCCGTGTGCTTGAGAAACTTTGGATTGGCCGCTGCCGGCTTCATTACGGCACCACCGGGAGCGAGGTTTCCCTTGAGCACCGCCAGCGAACCTTCCGCACTGACCGGGTTGTTCCGGCGGCGGATGACGTCGTCGTTGTAGATGCTGGCACCGGCAATCCCTTCACCCAGCGTCTGCCCACTGGCCGTGACACAGTCCAGATGCAGCAAATCACGCACTTCGCCCAGCAGCGCCCGCAGCCCACCGGCATAGAAGAAATCTTCCATCAGATAGGTGTCCCCGCTGGGACGAATATTGGCGAGAACTGGTGCACGCGCTGACAGTGCATCGAACTCGTCCAAGGTCACAGGGGAACCAGCGCGTCGGGATAGCGCCAGCAGATGAATGATGGCATTGGTCGATCCGCCCATCGCCATCGAACCGATGACGGCATTCTCAAACGCTTTGCGGGTCTGGATGTCTGCGGGCTTTAGGTCTTCCCACACCATATCAACGATCCGCCGACCAGTGGCCGCAGCCATTCGTTTATGGCTGCTGTCAGCGGCCAGAATGGATGACGCCCCGGTCAGGCTCATCCCCAGGGCATCGACCATCGCGGTCATGGTGCTGGCCGTCCCCATGGTCATGCAATGGCCGTAGGACCGCGCAATTCCAGCCTCAACCTCACGCCACTGGTCATCGGAAATGTTGCCCGCGCGGCGCTCATCCCAGTACTTCCAAGTGTCTGAACCCGAGCCCAGCGGTTCGCCGGCGAAATTCCCTCGGAGCATGGGGCCAGCGGGAAAGTAGATCGCGGGAACGTTGGCTGATGTTGCCCCCATCAGAAGGCCGGGTGTGGTCTTGTCGCAGCCCCCCATGAGCACAACACCGTCAATTGGATAGGTGCGGATCAGCTCTTCGGTCTCCATGGCAAGAAAGTTCCGATAGAGCAGCGCCGAAGGCTTCATGAAGG
>PAFB01000069.1 GCA_002700865.1 Rhodospirillaceae bacterium | reverse complement strand
CTCAGGACACCTCCGCCTATGAACTCAGAAGAAATGCATCGGCTGGCAGCCTCAGAGCCTCACGATCACTACATGCCAATCCTGTCGTCGATCAGGCAGCAAGGCATCGAGGTCACTCGCGATGAGGTCAAGGAGTCCATGTCAGCTGTCATAGCGAGCAAGAACCTTCGTGGAGCCTGTCAGCAAACTCGGTCGATACGGAGGATGGTCGTGGATCAATCATCAGCGCTTCAGCTCTATTTGTCGGATCCTGTGACAGATCGAGACCACATCTTCCTGATGGAGTCCGATGCACTGATGATGGCCTTGCTCGAACTCAAGCAGTTCAACATTCCAGCGGTCCCAGTGCACGACGCCCTAATCATTGAAGACAGACCAGGTGTCGACACCGAACACCTCGCTCGCTTTGCGCTCACCCGAGCCTACGCAAGTATCGCCAATGCCCGAGCAGTCGCCCGTGTCGAAGTCAGGTCTCAGGCAGCATAGGCCAACTCAACGCTGTCTTCGGTTTCTCAAGCCTCTACAGCCACCCTAGCCCCTACCTACCCCCGACCCTCCAGCGCTCCAGAACTCGATCCCTGCTTCGAGTTTGAGACCCTAGCGTAGACGCTATGGAACCCTTCTCGTTTCACCGTGTTCACCCGAGACCCCATAGACCCTACAGCCGCACAGCGATGTCCCCCGGTACCCCCTCGGTACTGCAAGGATGTCGTCTGTGTCGCTGGAGGACTGGGGAAGCTGGGGGGTCTTAAGGGACGGTAGGACAAAGGGTAGGACACGAAGGAGGCTTGAGGGCACCAGTGGGTCCAGCTAGAGTCCTGAGATCATTGGGAACTCGGGTTACTCTGGGTCTCTAAAGAGGCACCGCTTCCAGTTCAGGGAGCCATTTTTTCTCGCCTTACATCGCCTAACACTCAGGCCCCGGCCGGCTGATTGATGTCGGCGGTTTAATGTGGCTGGGTCGTAGGTTTTGCCATGGAAGCGAGAGGGAATGCAGCTGGTGCCTTCAGACTGCTTTCAGACGTCCCGGTCGCGGCCTCTCACACATGCGGTGCCAGACCATGAAAAAGGGGCCAAGGGTTGGATAGTCTCTAGCCTGCTGGCACAGGACAAAACCGCCCCTTTATCGGCCCCTTTTGAAGGAAAGTGCTAAGCGGTGATGGCGGTCGGGCCATCCAGTACGCCGTAGTCTTTGGAGGACTGGTTCTTGTACATGGCGTTGCTCATCACGTCGGCGAAAACCGGGCCAGCTTTGTAAGCGTCGCAGGCTTCCTTGGTTTCCCAAAGATAAACGCCGCCGTAGATATTGTTATCTTCATCGCCCAGCCAGTGCTTGCTGATCAAGCCCGGCATATCGGCGAAAATGGGCGCAACGTCTGTCGCACCGGCAATATAGTCGGCGTGAGCCACGTTGAGTTCGAAGTTGATGACTTGGATATGCATGGTTTTTCCTCCTGCTGCGCCGAACCACTCCTGCGGTGATCCAACAGCGCGTGGGTGCGTCACAGGGCGCGACGCCGATATTTGGGCCCCTGCCCGTCACATCCATACGTTCCCGGCTCCGGGTTGATAGGGTGTGAGAGCTGGCACCCGACAAGGGGACTTCTGAGCCTGACCCCGTTACTTCGCCTGACAGAGCGCCCTTAAACTGATGAGAAAAGAGAAGGCTCAGCGAAGGGCGAAGTCAACAAGCATTAGTCGCTAAACATTAAGACTATTAGGTTACAGGACCGGCTTCCCCGTCTAAGCCGCAGTCTCAGCACCAAAATTCAGGGCAGCGTTCAGCAAGTCTGAGGCGTCCTCGTCCGTAATCCCAAGCTTTCCCAACTGGCTTACTGTGTTCTGCAGATATTCCAGACTGCTGCCCAAAATCCCTTTTCCCGTTGCTGCAAACCGGATCTGGTCGGCCCTGGCGATGTCGGGTTGCATGTGGGCTTGGTCGTGATCGGCAACAAAGGTCAGCGCCTGCGTGCTCTGACCGTCGATAATGACGGAGATGAATCGGGCGTGATAAGCGGGAGCAATCATTTCGCGGCGGAATAGGATTTCAGTTTCGCAGTCCACTTTGTCCGCTTCAATCCGAAACACCAGACCTTCACAGCCTGCGCCTGCGTCCAATGCGGCCATTACGCCCGGCGCGTCGCTGGTCCCCCTGCCGCCGCGGCTGTCCACCAGAATAAACCGCCGTTCGTGCTCGGGAGCATAGGCCCGCCTAACGTCAGCAAAATCCAACGCGGGGTCCCACATCAGCGAGCCGTAGGCAAACACGCACAGATCGCCCTCATGAGCCTTCAGCGCCTGTGCGCGCAGGTTTTCGCGAACGTCATCGGGGTGAAAGTCGATGGTCAAGGCCTGCCCGCTGGCCGCGATTTGTTCCCTGATTTTTTCCGTGGTTATGGTGCGAAATCGGGACTGAAGGCAGGGCGTGACAAGCCCACGCAGTTCCGGGTGATGGCAAAAAGGATCAGTCATTTTCGACTCTGACGCAGAGATTGGCAGGAAACACAGACTGGCTCTCTGCATATATATGCAAAATCGCTTAATTTGTCACTATTAATGACTAGCGATCCTCGCATTACGTCGAATTTTCTCCGCGCGAAATCAGCCCGCCCCTGCGGTTGGCAAACGAGGCTGTGGTCTCAATGGTGACCGAAGACAGGATTGCGGTCTTTGGGGTCTTTAGATGCAGCGTTCTGTTGCATGAAAATGCTTTGACACAAAAAGAACAAGCCCCGGGACCAAGTCCCGAGGCTTACTGTTCCTGAGTGCCTCAAGAGGCATTTAGGTGAGGGGTGAGGCGAACAAACCTAGCGCTTCTGACACTCGTAGACACCGTTACCAATGTGCTTCTTGTTGCCGTAGCGGCAACGAGCAGCGCAATAAACTGTCTCGGTGTCATGATGGTCCATGTAGACCCAGTTTCTGTGGCTGAGCTCCCTGGCTCTATCGCCATCATAAAGCACCGCTGCACCCTTGCACTGGTACTCTTCGTCTCTTTCAATCTTACATTTCCGGAGACGCTTACCTTCTGGTTCACCAATATTTGTCAGCCGACCGAGGTCACACTTGGCCTTGCAGTAAATCCAAGCATAATTGTCCAGTTTAAAGGTGCCATCACCCATGTCCCAGACTTCCTGACCATCAACCAAGGTGACAATCCCAGCACACTTAGGATCGGGAACACACTTGTAAACAACCGCATGAGGGTGAGCATGACCATTGCCCGATACGTGCTCCATTTGGCCTTCACCGCTCATGCAATTGACTTTGCAGTAATGCTTGTTGCGGTCATTTGACTCCCACGTGAAATCCTGTGATGGCTGGCCATGCTTGGTCGCTTTGTCGCCTCTGTCCAGTTTAAGGGTACCTCGACATTCCTCGAGCTCAATATGAGCGTGAGCTGGAACCGCTGCTCCCATTGCCCCAATCGATATTGAAACAATCAAAAACGTTAACATTGCTTTTATTTTCGCCATGAGAGACTCCTTTATCTCGGCTATCAATGCGGACCACGTCTGCAAACGGATATCCCCAGCAATCATGAGTATGCCGGGGGGGCCGCTTATAAATACAGAATAAGGCGCAAAAATTATTGATCGAAATATCTAATATTTTATCAATTTTTTGGAGTAAAGAAGATTCGATGTCTGGCTCGACAAAAGGCTCTTGCTGCGTTCGATAACGTGGAGGCTGCTATTATTACGTGTTCATCGCGAGACCTAAGGAACCTTTATGTGGAAAAATCATTCCCCTAAAAGGCGAATCGACCCTCCCCGCACCGCGGATTGGTAAGGCGGCACTTACGTCGCGGGGCTCAGGAGAGACAGGCCAGAAAGGACAACCACTGCCAGTAGCGCTCCAGCCATGGCAAAATTGATCAAGCGTTGCACCCTCGCCGAGAGGTCCAGCGCATGCAACTGCACGCCAGCCCAAAGCCATAGCAAATGGATCGGTAGCCACAGCGCATTGGCGATCAGGATTTTGGTGGCAACCTCGAAGACAAAGGCGTTGGGAGCGTAGTTGAACCCAGTAAACAGCGACGTCATCACGGCATAGGCTTTGGAATTTACGGTCTGGATCAGAACCCCGCTCCAAAAACCCGGCGGCCGCTCCGCGCGAATAAAGGCGATCCGCGAGCCTGCAAAGGCGATTTTCGATGCCAGATAAATCAGAAACAGCAGCGATATCGTGACCAGCACGAACCGGAGCCAAGGCGCTGACAATACGATCGCGGACAGTCCAGTGATAACCAGCAACATGATCAGGTTGGCACCGACCAGCAGACCGATGACGTAACCAATCGACCGCCTGAAGCCATAACTGGCACCAAAGCCTGCCGCCGTTAAGACCGCTGGCCCCGGTGTGATGATGAGAAACAAGACCGCAAGGGTAAAGCTCAACATTGTAAAGACGCCCTTTTCAATCCGTCCTACTGCGCCTGTGCTGTTGTCTCCGCTTATCACAGCTGCTGGCACTGCCGCGCCAAAAAAGGCACTGCTTTCCGCGCAACGCGATATTTGTCGCTTTGTAAAAGTGCGCTAGCGTTTTTTGGAAGCCGTGCCTGCGCACATCCAAATATTGATCAGGAAACCGTCACCATGAGCGAGGAACGCGAAGGCAAGCCTCTCCCGACGCGCACCGGCATACGGGGGATATCAACGCGATCAGGTCTGATCTTGGCAGATCAGCGGTGGGCAGGCGCTTGCCGGTTCGGGGCGAAAGGTTGATGCGCCCCCTTTCGGGCACCGCTGCAGGTTCCGCCGCCTCCAGCCCGTCTGTGCGACGGGTCGGCCAAGTGTCGTTCTGGTACGCTGATCATGGCCTGCCCCAGCAGTACCGCCCGCACTTGCCCGGCGAGACCACCGCCGATGTCGCTATCATTGGTGCTGGCTTTACCGGGCTATGGACCGCCTATTACCTGCGCAAGGCCGCGCCGGAACTGCGTGTGGTGGTCATCGAAAAAGAGTTTGCCGGCTTTGGCGCATCGGGGCGCAATGGTGGTTGGTGCATGGGGACGTTTTCCTGGGATCACGAACGCTACGCTCAGACTCAAGGACGCGCTCTGGTGTTGGAAATGGTAAAGGCCCTTGAAAGCGCTGTCCCTGAAATCGCAAGGGTTTGCGCGGCTGAGGGGATCGACGCGGATCTGCGGGAAACTGAGGAATTGGTTCTGGCGACCAACCCCTCTCAACTCCAGCGCTTGCAGGAAGAAATCGAATACCGCAACCACTGGGGCGACGGCCACCGGGTGCGCTTGTTGAGCGAAGACGAAGTGCGACAGCGTGTGAATGTGCCAAACACGCTGGGCGCAGCCACGGTTTCAGGTATGCTTCGCGTGCAACCGGCAAAGCTGGTTCGGGGATTGGCGGAAGCGGTAGAGGGGGCGGGGGCTGAGATTTATGAAGGTACGGAGGTTCTGCGTTACGGCCCGTCGGCTGTGACAACGGCCCACGGTATCGTTCGCGCGCCGATCATCCTGCGCGCGACGGAGGGCTTTACCGCTACCCTGCCCGGCCACCGACGCGACTGGGTCCCGCTTAACTCTGCGCAGATTGCCACCGTGCCTTTGCCGCCAGAGGCCTGGGCTGAAATCGGTTGGGAGGGGCATGAGCTGATCGGGGATCTTGCCAATGGTTATTGCTACTGCCAGCGCACCCGCGAAGGGCGTATCACCGTCGGCAGTCGAGGCGTACCCTATCGCTTTGGTTCGTCGATGGACGATAACGGCTCGCCAGACCCCGTGACCATCGAGCGGCTCCAAGCCATTCTGAAGCAGCATTTCCCAGTCGCTGCTAACTATCCCATCGACCATGCCTGGTGCGGCGTGGTCGGGGTTCCGCGTGACTGGTGTGCCAGTGTCGGGCTGGACCGAGAAACTGGATTAGGCTGGGCAGGCGGATACGTGGGCGAAGGGGTTTCGACGTCGAACATCGCCGGTCAGACCCTCGCGGACCTGGCGCTCGGCCGTGAAACCGTCCTCACCGGCCTGCCTTGGGTGAACCGACGCTTGCAGCGGTGGGAACCTGAGCCACTGCGCTGGCTGGGGATCAACGCCATGTATGGACTGTTGAGCGCCGCAGACCGCCACGAGCGCAAGCTCACTACGCCTGCGACCCGATTGGCAAAACTGGGCAATTGGATTACCGGCCGCTGACCCCTGCACCACCCGGTTTCAAACGACGGCCGCTCAAACGATCCTGATGTCGGTTTCAACCTTTTGTGGGTCCCGGAGCGCCAGATAGAAAGGGTCGGTTGCCAGCGCCAAATCGATCACTGGAGACACCTCAGCGTCACTGTGATCAGTTTTCAGGTCGATGACCAACCGCGTGAAAAACGGTGCTGCGGTGTTCTCTCCGAGGCCATAGAGGGCGCTGTCATCGAAATCCATTTCTACGCGCACCTTCACTTCATCCAGCCGCAAACCCTCACGCGCTGCGGTTGCCTTGATGCCGATAGCCACGCAAGCCGCGACCGCAGCCCGCGCGTGGAACCCCGGCGTGGGGCCTGTGTTCGTGCCACCAAAGGTTTCGGGCATGTCGATCAGCGCGGTGTTGGTGCCATCGCTAACCTCACACGCCAGCCCTTCCCCCACAGATGCCTCCAGCACAGCGCGGCCAAGGCCGGCATTCGGGTCAGCCTTGAGGGCTTGGATGTTGGCTTGGTGCCTTTGTTGAATAACGCTGTCTGACATGGTTCTGATCCTTTGGCAGAATATTAGGGAGAGAATGGAAAGCAGGCTCAGTGGGTGAGCCAGACAGACTGTGGTACAGAGGTTAACTCGGCGACTTAGCGATCTCCATTGATGCGAAAGCCGCGAGCAAGGTGTTTTCCGCGAACGGAGTGTTTCTGCTTACATCGCAGTATTCGATGAAGTGACGCTTGTTGCTGACGAGCGCGATGGCCTGAAAGCAGTGATCGTTGTTATCGTCGATGTAGGTTTTTACAAACCAAACGCTGCGATTGATCCCCAGTTTTATATCCCAGTCGATCTGCCGCGAAACATTGGTCCAGGTCACGCCGGTCCGATTACGTCGACATTGATTGCGATACTGCCAGATTTTCCCATCCCAAGCGGCCGCGGTTAAGCATGAAGCACCGTTGAGCTTTATCTGGCCACAACGGAATTGGTCGGTGGTCCAATACGTGCTGGCTGTAAGGCCGGAGTTACTCATGGCCCCACTGTCACAGGCAATGATTTCTTCGCTCTCAGCGTAGGCAAGCCCTGCTGAAGCGATCGCAAAAACCAGTCCCATCACAAACCGGAGCATCGTGTATCCTCTCTATCAGTAAACGGGAGCGGTCAGCGCACACAAAGGCTGAGGCCCCCTTCCCCCCTATCCTCGACCATTACAGAATCAGTAATTGAAACTGCACTCGGAGTACAGATTCAGATTTCAGTTAAGCACGTCATCAACGCAAACTAATCGCCCCGGGGCTCTACGAGGGTACATTTGAAGTACTATAGTTTTGTTTCGAAAAATTATTCTAAAACCACAGATTGGTGTTTGTCGGATTCTTAAAATTCGGCAACACTCTTTT
>PAFB01000068.1 GCA_002700865.1 Rhodospirillaceae bacterium | reverse complement strand
ACGGGCAGGACTTCTTGCGACGGGTAAAGGGACGTCGAGCCATAGTCTTTATCCTCTTCCTAACTCTTATTCAGCATCGCGACGTTCGCGGCGTTCGCCCCGATCGCCACCACGATCGCCACCACGATCACCGCGGTCACCACGATCCCCGCGCTCGCCCCGGTCAGGACGGTCGCCGCGCGCCTTGGCCCGCATTTGGATCGACGGACCTTCAGGCATTTCTTCGATGCGGAGGGTCATCACACGCAGAACGTCTTCGTTCAGCGACATGTTACGCTCCATCTCGGCCTTGCCTTCGTTGTTCATGTCGATGTTCAACAGAACGTAATGCGCTTTGCGGTTCTTCTTGACGCGGTACGCAAGGGACTTGAGACCCCAGTACTCGCTGGAATGAACCGATCCGCCGAATTCCGTTACGATGGTGGTGATTTGCTCGGTAATTGCCTCGACCTGGGTCGGGGAAACATCCGGCCGCGCCATGTAGACGCATTCGTAAAAAGCCATGTTATATGACTCCCTTTGGATAATATGAACGCTCCGACAACCGGAACGCTCAACAGCCCGCTCGTTTGGTAAAGCTCTAGACCGGGCAAGGAGTGGTTGAGCAGCGTTCGTTTAGCCCCAACGCTGCCGCGAAACAACCGTTTCGACGCATGGCTCCCGTGATACCCTGCTAAACCCGCTGCGCTGGTTGTCACACCACTTTGAGCGGCGCATAAACCCCTGCAATTGTTGAAGTCAGTCACGTACAGGACGGAGCAGCGTGCGATGAGAGCTTTCGTGTTTCCCGGTCAGGGCAGTCAGAAAATCGGAATGGGTCAGGATCTGGCCGACTCCTTTCCCGCTGCCAAAACGGTTTTTGATGAAGTTGATGACGCCCTGGGCGAGAATTTTTCTGCGCTGATCTTTTCCGGCTCCGACGACGATCTCAAGCTCACTGAGAACACCCAGCCAGCGTTAATGGCGGTTTCGCTCGCCGTGGTGCGCGCGCTGGAAGCTGAATTCGGGATCGCGCTCAAGGACCACGGAAGCTTTGTCGCCGGTCACTCGCTGGGCGAATACTCCGCCCTTGCCGCCGTCGGCGCGCTGTCGATTGCGGACACGGCCAAGCTGCTCCGCCTGCGTGGGCAGGCCATGCAATCGGCCGTTCCTGTGGGCGAAGGCGCGATGGCAGCGGTGCTGGGCCTGACCATGGAGCAGGTCGAAGGCGTTCTGGGCAACGCTGATGCCGGTCTCGGCGTGGCTGAAGTGGCAAACGACAACGCCAACGGGCAGGTAGTAATCTCCGGCTCAGCCAGCGCGATCAGCGCGGCGGGCGAGGCGATGAAAGCCGCCGGTGCCAAGCGCGCCCTGCCCTTGCCTGTATCCGCGCCCTTTCACTGTTCCCTGATGCAACCGGCCGCCGACGCGATGGCGCAGGCGCTCGCCTCTGCCGTAATCCGCGCGCCGGCCGTGCCTGTGGTCGCAAACGTGCTGGCCGCAAGTTACGACGACCCGGCGCAAACCGCCGACTTACTGGTCAAGCAGGTCACTGGCCGTGTGCGCTGGCGCGAGTCGGTGGAGTGGATGGCCGGGGAAGGCGTTACTGAGCTGATTGAACTGGGTGCGGGTGCCGTACTCGCCGGGCTGACGAAGCGGATTGTACCGGGCGTTGCGGCGCAGTCGGTCGGGACCGCTGACAGCCTCCGCGCCTTTGCCGAATCGCTTGGCTGAGCCCATTTTCACCCCTACGATCTTCGAAGAAGGAAAATCGATGTTTGACCTTACGGGAAAAGTTGCGCTGGTCACCGGAGCCTCGGGCGGCATTGGCCGGGCAACCGCCATTGCCCTGTCAGCGCAGGGCGCGACGCTGGTACTGACCGGCCGCCGGGAAGCGGCGCTTCAGGAGACCGCTGACGCCTGCGCCACCCCTTGCCACATTTTCACTGCGTCTCTGGGTGACGCCGAAAGCGAAGCGAAGATGCTTGCTGACGCCGAAGCCGCAGCCGGGCAAATCGACATTCTGGTGAACAACGCGGGCCTGACCAAGGACGGTCTGGCCATGCGCATGAAGGATGATGACTTCGCACAGGTGATCGACGTCAACCTCTCCGCCACCTTTCGCCTGTGCCGGGGCGCGATGAAGGGAATGATGAAGCGCCGCTGGGGCCGGATCATCAACGTGGTCTCTGTCGTGGGCTTTATGGGCAACCCGGGACAGGCCAACTACGCCGCTTCCAAAGCTGGGATCGTGGGCATGACAAAATCGATTGCCCGCGAAGTTGGCTCACGCGGGATCACGGCGAACTGTGTGGCACCGGGTTTTGTGGAGACTGCCATGACAGCAGAATTGCCAGAAAAAGTGGTCGCTGAGCAAATCGCGCATGTTCCTTCCGGGCGCATGGGCAAGCCTGAGGAAATCGCCGCTGCAGTGGTGTATCTGGCCAGTGACGAAGCCGGATATATGAGCGGGACGACCTTGCACGTGAACGGCGGGATGGCCATGCTATAGCCGTAGCGGTCAGCAGACCCTCGTTCTGTGGTTTCGACAAGCTCTGCGCTTGTGTTAAGGGACCGCATCCTATTCCATTTACTGAACAACCATAGGACTGTTAACCATGAGTGACGTTGCTGATCGCGTTAAGAAAATCGTCGTTGAGCGTTTGTCTGTCGAAGAAGACAAAGTTGTTGAAGGCGCAAGCTTTGTTGACGATCTGGGCGCTGATAGCCTGGATACCGTTGAACTGGTCATGGCGTTTGAAGAAGAGTTCAACCTCGAAATTCCTGACGATGCCGCCGAAAAGATTGGCACTGTCGGCGATGCTGTAAAGCACATTTCCGAAGCTGTTGGCTAAGCCAGCAACTTCTTGAGACCACCAGATCGGCGCCGACGGCGCCTGTCTGCCTGTTCAGGTGAGGGTTGAGCATGACCGGGTTACGCCGCGTTGTGGTCACCGGCGTTGGTATGGTTTCACCGCTGGGGGCCGGAGTTGAGAACAGCTGGAAGCGTTTGCTGAACGCGGAAAGCGGTATCGGAACCATCCAGGGCTTTGATGCCTCTCATTTGCCATCCACCATCGGGGGCGAAGTGCCCATCGTTGGTGGCGTCCGCGCCGATGATCCCTTTGCGCTCGACACCGAAACCGTCATGCCGGACAAAGAACGGCGGCGCGTTGACCCCATCACCATCTATGCGCTCGCCGCCGCGACAGAAGCCGTCGACATGTCAGGCTGGAAACCGCAGGATGAAGAGGCTCAGAACCGCACCGGTGTCATGATTGGGTCAGGCATTGGCGGTATCCAGAGTTTCACCGACGCGGTTGAAACTGTCATGACCAAAGGCGCACGTCGGCTTTCGCCCTTTGCCATCCCGGCGATTCTGGTGAACCTGCCCTCGGGCCATATCTCCATGAAGTACGGCTTTCGTGGCCCGAACCACGCCAACTCCACCGCCTGCACCACCGGCACCCATGCCATCGGTGACAGCGCGCGGATGATTGCGCTGGGGGATGCAGACGTGATGGTCGCGGGTGGGACTGAGCACGGCATTATCGAAATTGGCGTCGCAGGCTTTTGTGCCGCGCGCGCGCTTTCCACCAAATACAACGACTCGCCCGCTGAAGCCTCTCGTCCCTGGGACCGGGGCCGCGATGGGTTTGTTATGGGCTCCGGATCGGGCGTTCTGGTCCTTGAAGAACTCGAACACGCGCGGGCGCGCGGTGCCAACATCCTGGCAGAAGTGCGGGGCTACGGCATGTCCGGCGACGCGCACCACATCACCGCGCCACCGGAAGACGGCAATGGCGGCCGTCGGGCTATGGCCAATGCCCTGCGCTCGGGCGGGATGAACGTCGAAGACATCGACTACGTTAACGCCCACGGTACATCGACCCCGCTGGGTGATCTGGCAGAATTCCGCGCCGTGCGCGAGCTGTTCGGCGAGCATCGCAAGGCCATGTCCATGTCGTCGACCAAGTCTGCCGTCGGTCACGCGCTCGGTGCCGCAGGGGCGCTGGAGGCGATTTTCTGCCTGATGGCGATCCGTGACCAAGTGGCCCCGCCGACGCTGAACCTGTCCGACCCCGAAGACGATATCGACATGGATCTGGTGCCCAATCAGCCACGCGAGCGTCAAATTCGTGCGACAGTATCAAACAGCTTTGGCTTTGGCGGCACCAACGGATCGGTAATTTTCTCCACGTTTAACGGCTGAAGCACTTTTTGGTGGGGTTTCGGCCCCTGGATTGCTTAAAACCGTCAGGAGCGGACACTCTTCGCGTGTTCAAATTCATTCTCAAACTCGGAGTGACTATGGGTGCGATTCTGGCCGCTGCTGCTGTTGCGATCATGGGTCTGGGTGCTTATTGGATGCAACCGCCGCCCTCTGCGACGGTCGAGGCGACTTTTGTGGTGCCCCGTGGTGCAGGCTTGAGCCAAATTGCCGATGATCTGGAAGCGGCCCGGCTGATCAACAGCGCAGAACAAATTGTGCTGCTGGCGCGGATGCGCGGCGATGCATCGAGCATCAAGGCGGGGGAGTTTCTGATCCCAGCCAAAGCCAACCCGAACGACATTCTCGACATCCTGATCGAAGGCAAGGCCGTCAACCGCTTTGTGACCGTGCCCGAAGGCGTGACGGTGAAGAACGTGATTGCGCGCCTGAACAGCGCGGATGGCCTGACCGGTGAGGTGACAAAGATCCCCGCTGAAGGCACCCTGCTCCCCAATACCTATTCCTACGCACTCAATGAATCCCGGCAGAGCGTCATTGACCGCATGCAGGCCGCCATGGGCGCGGCTCTGGATGCCGCTTGGGAAGAACGCGCGGCGGATGCGGTGGTGAAGACCCGCATGGACGCCCTGATTCTCGCGTCGATTGTCGAAAAAGAAACCGCCGTTGCCAGTGAGCGTCCGCTGGTGGCGAGCGTGTACTCAAACCGACTGCGGCAGGGCATGCGGCTGCAGGCCGACCCAACGCTGGTCTATTACCTATCGGGCGGCAGTGGTCGTCTGGGGCGGGGGTTGAAGCGCTCTGAACTCACCGACGAGAACAACCCCTACAACACCTACAAGCACGCCGGGCTTCCCCCCGGTCCGATTGCGAACCCGGGTGTCGAAGCCATTCGTGCGGCTTTGGCACCGGCTGAGTCGTCTTTCATTTTCTTTGTCGCCGGATGCGATGGTGCAACGGCCTTTACCGAAACCTACGCTGAGCATCAGCAGCGGGTGCGCGACTGGCGCGCCTGCGAGTTCCGCCGCTTTATGCCCAACCCGCCCGTTCGCCGCCCGACCACGGATATCCCAGAGCGCCGAGACTTGGGCGAAGGCAACTAGTCCCTCAGTCGATAGGGGGTAGTTTGGGTTTGCGGCGCAGCGGATTCAGGCGGGTGGCGATAAAGCTTGGCAGGGTGCCGAGCAAGCCTGCGGCCCAAGTTACCGGCCACGGAAAGGCAACCCTCGACCGTCCAGCGGCCAACCCCCGCACCATGATATCCGTCGCCCGGTCACGATCCATCAAAAAGGGCATGGAGAAGCGGTTGGCGTCGGTCATGGCACTTTTGACAAAGCCCGGACAGATGGTGGTGACTTCAACGCCAAAGGGTTTCAACCGGCCATAGAGCGCTTCACCCCAATGCTTCACATAAGCCTTGGTGGCGGCATAGGAGGGCGATTGCGTGATCGCGGCAAACCCGGCCACAGAAGCCATCAGCGCGATTTGCCCCCGGCCCCGTGCTGCCATCCGGTTGATCACCGGCATAACCGTGTTCGAGACCCCGATTATATTGATCATTGACAGCTCATGGGTGTGTTCCGGGCGCTCCATCAGATAGCGGCCCGTGCCATAACCGATGCCGGCGTTGGCGATCAGCAGGTCGATGGGGTGTTCGCGGTCAAAGTCCGTGAGCATGCGCTCCATGGCTTCGCGGTCAGAAACATCCACCAATGCCGGCACCACCTGCGGGCCTCTGGCTTCACAGGCCGCGACAACCGCGTGCAGGCGTTGTTCATTGCGTCCTGTCAGCAACAGAACCCGACCCGGCGCAGCATAGGCCTCAGCCAAGCCTTCCCCCAGACCGCTCGACGCGCCCGTTATCACAATGACGGAAGGATTTTTCATGGCTATGACCCCAAATATCAGCTGGCTTTTCGTGCTAACCCCTACTCTTTGCTGGCCAGCAAGGGTATAGACGCCTGATGACGGCAGACCTCCCACCTTTGCAATCCATGACCGGCTTCGCGGCCGTTGATGGCAGCCACGGTGAAGCGACCTGGAGCTGGTCGCTGAAATCCGTAAATGGAAAGTCACTTGACGTGCGCTGGCGCATGCCGGGGCGCATGGACGGGCTTGAAGCAGCGATGAAAAAGCTGCTGCAGGCGCAGATTGCCCGTGGCTCGGTATCGGCAAGCCTGCAACTCGATCTCGCCAGCAATCGGCAGGAGGTCGCGGTCAATCACAGCGCGCTCGACCGGTTGGCACAGATCGCGCAGCGCCGCGATGGGCGCGCGCCTGATACCGCAGCGCTGCTGTCGCTGCCCGGCGTTCTGGAAACCCGCAGCACGTCGCTTAGCGAAGACGAGCAAGCGGCGCTGAACCGGGCCGTTACCGATAGTTTTGCGCAGGCCGCACAGGCCTTACGTCTGGCGCGATTGGCCGAGGGCGCGCAGCTCCACCAAATCCTGTCCGGGCTGGTCGATCAGATCGAACACCACACCACAGAGGCAGAACCACTGGCCCAGGCGGTCACGCTGTCGATGGCAGAACGCCTAAGCGCCCTCGCCGCCGATCTTGCTGCCAAAGCCAATACCGTGATCCCCGAAGACCGCCTTGCGCAGGAAGCCGCCATGCTGGCGACCAAAGCCGATGTGCGGGAAGAGCTCGACCGCCTGCATGCTCACATTCAGAACGCGCGCGAGCTCCTCAACGCCGGCGAACCCGCCGGGCGCAAGCTGGATTTCCTCGCACAGGAATTCATGCGTGAAGCCAATACCCTATGTTCAAAAGCCGGATCGATGGCGCTGACCAACATTGGTCTGGCGCTCAAGTCCGTGGTCGATCAGTTCAAGGAGCAGGTGGCCAATGTCGAATAATGCCCTATCGCGCCGCGGATTGATGCTGGTGCTGTCCTCACCTTCGGGCGCGGGCAAAACCACCATTTCGCGGGCCTTACTGGACGGGGATGATAACCTGTCGCTCTCCGTCTCAGCGACCACCCGACCCCCGCGTGAAGGCGAACAGGACGGTGTGCATTATCACTTCATCAGCGAACCCCGGTTTCAGGAGCTGATCGACAACGATGGCCTGCTCGAATGGGCGACGGTGTTTAAGAATTCCTACGGCACCCCACGCGCGACGATTGAAACCGCGCTGGAGGCGGGTGGCGATGTGTTGTTTGATATCGACTGGCAGGGAACCCAGCAGCTGCGCCAGAAGATGCCGCAAGATTTGGTCAGTGTGTTCGTCCTGCCGCCGTCGCTGGCGGCGCTGGAATCACGGCTGAAGTCGCGTCAGACCATGACGGGCGAAACCGATGAGCAGGTTAACTATCGCCTGTCCAAGGCACCGGGCGAAGTCTCACACTGGGCCGAATACGACTTCATCATCGTCAACAGCAACATCGACGAAAGCGTTGCCCAAGTGCGCGCGATACTGGCCGCGGAACGGTTGCGCCGAGAGCGCTGGCAGGGGTTGGATCAGATCGTCTCCGACATCCGTTCCATCGAAAGCTAAAGCGCTTCGGCGATCCGGCGAAAGTCCTCCGGCGCCCGCTCCTCAGCGCGGGCGGTGGGGGGGATGTTCAGGGCTTCGAGAAAGCTTTCGGCGTCTGGCACGATTGATTTCAGCGACTGACGCAGCATTTTCCGCCGCTGCCCAAAAGCTGCCGCCGTCACCCGTTCAATCTGAGCAAACAAAGCCAGCGGTCCCGGGACCTCCGGGCGGGCGTCGAGGCGGACGATGGCTGAGGTGACTTTGGGCGGTGGGGTGAAGGCCTGCGCCGGGACATCGAACTGCCGCTCCGCAGAGGCCACCGAAAGCGCCGTCAGCACGCCCAGCCGGCCATAGGCCTTGTCACCGGGCTGAGCGGTGATGCGGTCCACGACTTCGCGCTGGAACATCAGCGTCAGCGACCGATAGGCTCCCGCCTCCCGCCACAAATCCCGCAGCCACGCCACCAACAATGGCGTCGCGACGTTGTAGGGCAGGTTGGCGACGATGGCGCGCGGGGTGCTGACTTCCTGCAGCAGGTCGAGCGTGAGCGCGTCTCCAAAAGCCACATGAAGACCCTTCTCAACCCCCTCCCCCGTCTGCGCCAGCTGGTCAAGAATGGGCGCGGTCCGGTGGTCCTTTTCCACCGCCAGCACCGACGCTGCGCGGGTTTGCAGCAGGGCGCGGGTCAAGCCACCGGGACCGGGGCCGACTTCAATCACATGACAGCCGTCCAGCGGCTCCGCCGAGCGCGCGATGCGGGCGGTCAGGTTGAGATCGAGTAGAAAATTCTGCCCCAGCGCCTTGGTCGGTGCGAGGTCGTGCGTCGCCAAGACAGAACGCAGCGGGGGCAGGTCATCGACATTCACTGGACCGGCAACTCAGAAGCGGTAGTCAATGTAGGCATTGCGGCGCAAGTCGGCATCGTAGCGGCGGGTCAGCTTTTCAATGCGCTGATTGGTCAGGCGCTCGCGTACAGCCTCCGAGGTCAGCGGATCGACTTCAACCCGCTTGCCGCACACCATGTAGACCGACCCGCCCCCCGCAGTGGGCAGCGGCGTGCTGACTTCCCCGACTTCGAGCGCCGACAGGGTCACAGAAATGATCGGTGGCAGGGTCGAGAGGTCGGTTTCCCCCAAGTTGCCAGAACCAGGCTCACCGTACTCCGCGATCACCTGATCAAACTGCCGACACCCACGCACCTGTTCAGATATGGCGGTGAGCAGAGCCAGTCTTTGCTGGGCAATCGGGTTGCTGAGGTCTTCGGGCAGGTTGACGAACAACTGGCGCAAGGCCGCAATGGTCCGCGACGACGCGGCCCCGATGGGACGACGGTTCAGGATGCCGACGATATAGTACCCCTCATCGGTACGGATCGGGACTTCGGTGATCTGACCGGGGCGCAGGTTGGCAAGACCGGCTTCGAGATCGTCGTCCAGGGAGCCTTCCGGCACCCACCCGCGCGCCCCGCCCACCCCGGCGGTCGCGGCGTAGGAATACTGCTGCGCGAGCTTGCCGAAATCAGACCCCTGTTGCAGCTGTTCGATGATCTGCAGCGCCTGCTGGCGGACTTTGGATTCCGGACGCTTGCGGTTGAAGGGCAGAAAAATTTCGACCAGCTGCCGCTCGGAGCGGCCGCGCAGGGCATTAATCCGGTTGATCTCAGCCATCAGCTCGCTGTCTGAGATTTCCACGTCCGGCACGACTTGGCGTTGGCTGATTGCGTTGATCGCGATTTGAGCGCGTATCTGCTCCTGCATGGTCTCAACCGGCACGCCGGAGCGGCGGATCAGGGCTTCGAAGCCGTCCCGATCGAGCTTGTTCTGTGTCGCGATACTGTCGAAAGCATCCATGACAAAAGAGTCACGGATGTCAATTTCCAGACGCTCGACCTCCTGCAGACGGATTTTGTCCGATACCAGCTTGTCGAGCACTTGCGGCGCGAGGGCGAGGCGGCGCTCAGTGGTATTGGGGACTTCGGCCACCATGATCGCCATGTTGAGGCGATAGGCGAGGTCAACGTCTGTGATGATATCGTCGTTCACCACAGCCAGCACACGCACAGACGACTGCTGCGCCCCGGCAAAAGGCAGAGCAGCAAGGCTCAGCAGACACAGCAGGGGGGCGGTGATCCAGTGTTTAACCATGGCGATGGTGAGACCCTTAGCGAAATGAAAGCACAGGCGCATGTTTGCAATATGCGACTATACTCCATAACCCCGGCAATAATCGAGCCTTAGACGCGCCCAACCGTTCACGACGCAGCGGGTTCTTGGCGCGCCAGGCCGTCAAACAGGTCAAGTGTAGCGTCCAACCACGCCTGCACCGGCTCGCCACCCAGCGCGGCGAGATCAAAGGTCGATACCGTCCGCACCCACTGGAAAGCCCCGAAGACGATGTAATCGGCGTAGGACGGCACCCGGCCACCAAGCCATTGCTGGGATTCCAGCGTTTTAGACATGGGCATGAGCACGCCTTTGAGCTGGGCTTTAGCCGGTTCGGCACTGGTCGCCACAAAGTCTTCAAGCGTCATCCCAAAGCGCTTCTCGCGCGATGTGCGGAAGTACTCGCGGTCTTTCTCGTGCAGCCGGTTGTAGATGTCCAAAACAATCACCCGGATCACCTGCGGATGCAGGCTGTAGGTTGCCCAGTTGTGAAAGAACAGGGCATGCGCCTTGCCCTTCTCGCCGCCAAACAGGCTCGGCCCCTGCGGAAAGGACTCCTCCAGATGCAGCGCGATTGCCCAGCTGTCGGACAGAACGCTTCCATCGATCTCAACCGTTGGCACGATCTTTCGAGCGCCATCGCAGATGTTCGGGATGTCGGTAAAGCCGATTTTCTCGCAGGCATGACCCAAGCCCTTGTGCGCCAGCGCCATGGTCGTCCGCCAGGCGTGAGGAGAGAAGCGCACACCGTCCGCGGTGGTGATGTCGTAAGTCGTGATCGTGGTCATCGTTGCTTTCCTATGCAGTCGAGCGGATCATATCCGCTGCCTTTTCGGCGATCATTATCGTGGGCGCGTTGGTGTTTCCACCAATAAGGCGCGGCATGACAGAGGCATCAACAACCCGCAATCCCTCAACCCCTTTGACTTGCAAGTCGGGCATGAGTGGGGCATTGAGATTATCCGCCGCGCCCATGGCGACGGTGCTGGTCGGATGATAGACGGTGTCGGCTGTATCCAGCACCCACTCGCGCACCTGCTCGCGGGTCTGGATACCGGCGCCGGGAGAAAGTTCTTCACCGCGAAAAGCATCAAACGCCGGCGCGCCCAGTAGTTTTCGCCCCCACCGGGTCGCAGACATCAGCACGTCAAGGTCGTGGCCCTCAGGGTCGGAGAGGTATTTCGGGTCGATCACCGGTTTGGCCATGGGGTCGGGCGAGGCGAGGCGGACTTCACCGGTGGACTTGGGGTAGAGGTTGCAGCAGTGCACACAAAAGCCATAGCCCCAAACCCAAGTGCGGCCATGGTCTTCAATCCGGGCGGGCAAAAAATGAAACTGGATGTCCGGAATATCGCGATCTGGCGATGATTTGGCGAAACCACCGGCCTCAGCCACGTTGGAAGCCAGCGCTCCACCGCGCCTGCTCACCCATTGCGCACCCCACCGCGCCAGCCGAAAGCCAAGGTCCCACTCAAAGCCAAGCCCTTTTCCCGTTGTTGCCTTGTGCTGGATGATGACATCCAGATGATCAGCCAAACCCTGGCCGACGCCGGGGGCGTCAAGCACCACGGGGATTCCCATAGCCCGGACATGATCTGCCGGGCCAATGCCGGACAGCATCAGCACTTGTGGGCTGTTGATCGCCCCGGCGCTGAGCAGCACTTCCCGACGCGCCCGCACCTGCCGGGTCTGACCCGCTGCACCGCCACCAAGCTCAACACCCGTGGCGCGCCGGTCTTCGACGGTAAGGCGCTGGACCTGTTGCTGGGTCATAATGTGAAGATTGGGGCGGGCCTGCACAGCGTCAGAGAGATAAGACCGTGCGGCAGAAGCGCGCAGACCGCGTCGCGTGGTGGTCTGATACAGGCCAATGCCCTCCACGTCCTCGCCTCGATTAAAATCACGCGTCAGCGGCAATTGTGTCTGTTGCCCGGCTTCGACAAAAGCCAAGCTCAGCGGGTTGGGGTCGGCCGGGTCTGAGACCCCCAGCGGCCCACCAACGCCGTGCAATTCATCCGCCCCACGCGCATTGTCCTCGGCCTTCAGGAAGTAGGGCAAGACCGAATCGAAATCCCACCCCGTCGCCCCCATGGCCGCCCAGCCATCATAATCAGCGCGCATCCCACGCGCATAAATCATTGCATTAACAGAAGAAGATCCGCCCAAAACCTTACCACGGGGCCAAAACGGCTGACGGCCCTTCATGTGCGTTTGTGGCGCAATGTTGTAGCCCCAGGACAGGTTTTCAAACTTACCCAGAACAGCCAGGCCAAAGGGCAGATGGATCGCCGGATTTCGGGCTCTTCCCCCGGCTTCGATCAGGCAAACCGTGACGGTCGGATCGGCTGACAGACGGTTGGCCAGCACGCACCCCGCCGAGCCTGCGCCCACAATTACATAGTCGAATTCCACCGCTAAACCCTCCTCAACGCACCCTTACCGTGACCCTTAGCACGGCTTAAATGCAGACGCATGTCTTGCGGTTCGCGGCAAACTGACCTTATCTGGACCAAACCAGTCTTCTAACCTGTTTCAACGATACTTATGCCCCGCCTCGACGTTGCCCGTATTTCCACCGGCTATAGCCCGGACCACCCTGTTCTCGACGACCTCTCGCTGAGCGTGGATGACGGTGGACGGCTGGCGCTTGTTGGCGCGAGTGGCAGTGGCAAGACGACACTGTTCAGGGCGGTTGCGGGCTTTATGGACCTGACCTCGGGCAGTATCCGGGTCGGGGGTCGCGAAGTCAGCGCGCCGGGGTTGACCATCAACCCTGAGCGTCGTGGCGTCGGACTGGTGTTTCAGGACCTGGCGCTGTTCCCGCACATGAGCGTTGAGCGCAACATCCGCTATGGCCTGAAAGGCGTGTCCGGGCGCGAAGCGGCGAAACGGGTCGATGCCCTGCTCGAACTGACTGACCTGACCAGCTTCCGCAGCGCCCGTCCTGACGCGCTTTCGGGCGGGCAGCAGCAGCGGGTCGCGCTGGCGCGGGCTCTGGCCCCCAAGCCCGGCGTTCTGCTGCTCGACGAGCCGTTTTCCAGCCTCGATCTGGAAACCCGACTGCGGCTGCTGCAGTCTGTGACAGAAATCCTCGATGCAGAAAGAATGACCGCCTTATTGGTCACGCACGATCAGGGCGAGGCCTTCGCCTTTGCGGACGAAGTTGCCGTCATTGGTAACGGAAAGGTCGAGCAGTCGGGCGCCCCTGAAAGCCTGTACGCCACCCCCGCTT
Organism: Rhodospirillaceae bacterium; assembly: GCA_002700865.1. GTDB lineage: Bacteria > Pseudomonadota > Alphaproteobacteria > UBA7985 > UBA7985 > UBA7985. Next base: position 881 of record PAFB01000068.1, on the reverse strand, counting down.
CGCGTGAAGTCGCCCGGTTCATCGGCGAAGGGTCGTTTTTGCGCGCTGGCTTTGCACCGGGTCAAATGACCGTCCAGACCCCCTTTGGCGATGTCATGCCGCGTTGGGTGCAGGACCCGCCCCACGGACAGGAAGAAATCGACATTCTGATCCGCCCCGAAGACCTTTCGCTCGCCTTGCAAGGTGATGAAGGCACTCACGTCCGGGTGCTCAGCCACCGCTACATGGGCTCCTTTGTTGACCTGATGGTGGCTTTGGATGACGGACAGCAGCTGCACTGGCATTCGCCGGTGATGACCGCGCCCAGCGCTGGTGCTGACGTCCGCGTGACGCTCAAGGGCGGTCTCTACCCCGTATTCCGCCGCTGATTCCGAGACTGATTGCGGGACTGATTCCGAGGCTGGTAAACCTCGGAGCAGGCAAAAGCCCTCAAGCCGTCCGTTAGGCCGCGTTTGCAGGCACCCCAACGACCACACCGGGCAGAATATGCCCCTGATCGTGGGCCTTCCGGGCGAAGACTTCCCGCACCATAGGCGCAAAGAAGTCGAGATCTTTCATGGGATAGTCAGGATCAAAGCTCGACTGATCCCAGCGTTCGCAGAAATCGACACAGGACTGATAGTAACGGTGATCCTTGAACGCCTGACGCTTTTCCGGGTCCCAGCCGTAATGCTCGGCGTAGTAGACCATCTGGAAAATCCCGTGATGCTCAACCGTCCACGCGACTTCATCCCGAACAAAAGGCCGGATGATCTCAGCGGCCATTTTGTCGTGGTTCTGCGGGGCAAGCCCGTCGCCGATGTCGTGCAGCAGCGCCGCCACGATCCAATCGATATCGGCGCCATCGTTGAGCGCCCGGGTGGCCGACTGCAAGCCGTGTT
>PAFB01000067.1 GCA_002700865.1 Rhodospirillaceae bacterium | reverse complement strand
GATTGCTGGCTGGAAGGCCATCAACGAGTCCGACATGCTGTTGGTTCCGGACATGGAAACCGCTGTCATGGATCCGTTTACGGCCCAGCCACAGCTGATCATCTTTTGCGATGTAAAAGACCCGATCACCGGCGAACTGTACGAGCGCGATCCTCGCGGCACCGCGAAGAAGGCTGAGCAGCTGGTTAAGGATTCCGGCATCGGTACGGACGTATTCTTCGGTCCAGAAGCCGAGTTCTTCATGTTCGACGACGTGCGTTTCTCCGTTGAGATGAACCGCTCTTTCTTTGAGTTTTACTCCGAAGAAGGCCCTTACGCATCCGGCGACGAAATGGAAGGCGGCAACATGGGCCACCGTCCAGGCGTCAAGGGCGGTTACTTCCCAGTAAACCCCGTTGACCAGTCCGGCGACATTCGCGCTGAAATGACCTCAACCCTGCTCGCCATGGGTGTGGACATGGACAAGCACCACCACGAAGTGGCGCCGGCTCAGCATGAGTTGGGCATGACCTTTGACCACCTGACCCGCGTGGCTGACAAACTGCAGCTGTACAAGTATGTCGTGCACAACGTCGCTGCCTCCTACGGCAAGTCTGCGACCTTCATGCCCAAGCCTGTTCAGGGCGACAACGGCACCGGCATGCACTGTCACCAGTCGATCTGGAAAGACGGACAGCCTCTGTTCGCTGGCGACAAGTACGCTGGCCTGTCCCAGGAAGCTCTGTGGTACATTGGCGGCATCCTGAAGCACGCTAAAGCACTGAACGCCTTCACCAACCCATCGACCAACTCCTACAAGCGTCTGGTCCCGGGTTTCGAAGCACCAGTTCTGCTGGCGTACTCCGCGCGTAACCGGTCCGCGTCCTGTCGTATTCCTTTCGGCTCCTCGCCAAAGGCAAAGCGCATGGAAATCCGCTTCCCGGATCCAACCGCGAACCCGTACCTGTGCTTCTCCGCCATGCTGATGGCTGGCCTTGATGGCATCAAGAACAAGATCGATCCGGGCGCAGCGCGTGACGAAGATCTTTACGAGCTGTCTGAAGAGGAACTGAAGGACATTCCAACGGTTTGTGGTTCCCTGCGCGAAGCGCTGGACAGCCTGAAGGCAGACTACGAATTCCTGCTCGAAGGCGGCGTCTTCACCAAGGACCAGATCGACGCATACATCGAGCTGAAGATGGAAGAAGTCATCGAATACGAATTCGCTCCACACCCGGTCGAATTCAAAATGTACTACTCCTGCTAAGCCACCCAAGCTTAGCTTGCTCCCAAAACAAGGGTCGCCCAATCGGGCGGCCCTTTTTTGTTTCTCAGGTCAGCGCCCGTCCTGCTCCGCGCCAAACAAATGAGACGGGAAAGTCAGCTTGCGCTATGACCGCATAAAGTGGATAAAGGCGAACAGATACTGAACAACCATTTCAGACAGGGATCGTGCTCCTATGGCCGCTGATACGGACCTTTTCTCCGTTTCCGACGAACAGACCAAGAAAGCCACTGGCTATACAGCCAAGGATATCGAAGTCCTCGAAGGTCTCGAACCCGTCCGAAAACGCCCCGGCATGTACATCGGCGGCACGGATGAGCGCGCCTATCACCACCTGATGGCTGAAATCCTCGACAACTCTGTCGATGAGGCGGTTGCCGGTCACGCAACACGTATATCAGTGGAGATGCTGGCCGACGGCTCCGTCAAGGTCATGGACAACGGTCGCGGCATCCCCGTCGATCCGCACCCCAAGTACCGCGATAAATCAGCGTTGGAGGTCATCATGACCACCCTGCACTCCGGGGGTAAATTCAGCGGCAAGAACTACGCCACTTCCGGCGGCCTGCACGGGGTTGGTATTTCCGTTGTTAATGCGCTGTCGGAGAGCCTCACGGTCGAAGTCGCGCGTGATAAAACCCTATGGTCGCAGTCTTTCTCGCGCGGGCTGGCAACCTCAAAGCTCACAAAAATCGGCTCCGCCCCCAACCGGCGCGGTACCTCAGTACAGTTCAAACCCGATGAAGAGATTTTCAACCACAAGCACAGCTTTAAACCGGCAACGCTGTTCAAGATGGCGCGGTCGAAGGCCTATCTGGAACGCGGCGTTGAAATCCGCTGGGCCTGCGCAGAAGAACTTATCAAGGACGGTGACAAAACCCCAACCGAGGCGGTGTTCCATTTTCCGGGCGGACTGGGTGACTTTCTGCGCGAACAATTGGGCCCGCAAGCGCTGATCGGCGAGTCCCTGTTCGACGGGCGCGCTGATCTCAATGGCTCGGGCGGCAAAGTGGAATGGGCTTTGGCCTGGCCTGACGACGAGGGCACGGGCGAAGCCAGCCTGACCTCCTACTGCAACACCATCCCGACGCCGCAGGGCGGTACTCATGAGAACGGTTTGCGGACGGGTCTCACCCGGGCTTTGCGCACCTACGGTGAAATGGCGGGTAACAAGAAGGCGGCTTCGATCACCGCCGATGACGTTCTGGGCGGCGCGCAAGCTGTCCTGTCGTGCTTCATTCCCGAACCCCAGTTCCAGGGCCAGACAAAGGAGCGGCTGGGCAGTCCTGAAGCCTCTCGGCTGGTTGACCAGGCCCTGAAAGAGCACTTTGAACACTGGCTCGCGGGCAATGGCCCCGCAGCGAAGGCGTTGCTCGACAGCATCATTCTGCGCATGGAAGAGCGCCTGCGCAAAAAAGCAGAAAAGGAAACCGCGCGTAAGTCGGTTACCAAGCGCCTTCGCCTGCCCGGAAAGCTGACCGATTGCTCCCGTAACTCGCCGGAGGGCACTGAACTGTTTCTGGTTGAGGGCGACTCTGCCGGCGGCTCAGCCAAGCAGGCCCGCCGCCGCGAAACCCAGGCGATTTTGCCTTTGCGCGGAAAAATCCTGAACGTGGCTTCAGCCAGCGCGGACAAGTTGCGCGGCAATCAGGAGCTGGCCGATCTGGCCCAGGCGCTCGGTTTTGATGGGAAATCTGCCGATATCGAGAACTTGCGCTACGAGCGCGTTGTGATCATGACCGACGCTGACGTCGATGGCGCTCACATTGCCTCGCTGTTGATGACCTTTTTCTATCGCACTTACCCCCAAATCATCGAAGCAGGCCGCCTGTTCCTCGCCGTGCCGCCCCTTTATCGGCTGAGCCATGGCGGCAAGTCATTCTATGCGCGGGACGATCGGCACAAGGACCATATTCTCGCAAACGAATTCCGCGCCAATGCCAACGTTGAAATCAGCCGGTTTAAGGGCTTGGGCGAGATGATGCCCAAACAATTGCGCGAAACAACCATGGATCCAGCGACCCGTCAGATGGAGCGGGTGACGCTTGCGGATGCTGCTGCGGGCTTGGCTGCCGGAAAATCCATCAAAGAACTGGTTGAGGATCTGATGGGCAAAAAAGCTGAAAAACGCTTTGAATTCATTCAGGAAAATGCCGCTTACGTCGTCGAAGAAATCGACGTCTGAGCAGAAAAATCCAACTTATTTGAAAAAAATCTTTGTCCTCCGGGGATGAACGAGACCGTGGCTGCGTAAAACATCCACGAAGGCGGCAAACACCAGTCGCCTCCACTCTCTTCATCCGGCTCAAGCGCACCCAAAAACCGCGAGCCATCCACATGTTTTCGGAGGAACCGAACAATGAACACGAAACTTATTCTGGCTGCATCTGCCGTTCTCCTCACCACCGGCACTGTTGCGTCCCTTTCCGTCGCACAGCAAGCACAGGCTGACTCCGGCAAAGACCGCAGCGTCACCGTCGAGCGCGTTCTAGAAAATGCCGAGCGTATGTTCACCCGCATCGATAGCGACAGTGACGGCGTGTTGAGCCAAGCTGAAGTCGACGCCATCCCAAGCCGCGGCATGCGGGGCCAGGCCGATGCTGACGAAGAAATGGCCGACGCCGGTGAAAAAGCGGGTCGCGGTGGCAAGCTTAAGGACAAAGTCAAAGGCAAGGGCCGGGACAAAGGCAAGCGAAAGGCTCCTCGCGTCGTTAAGGCCTTCCTTGGCGAAAACGGCTTTGTCTATGGCATGACCTGGGATGACGTTCAGGCGCAGATTACGGCATCCTTTAACGACCTTGATACCGACAACTCGGGCACCTTGACCCGCAGTGAACTTCGCCCAGCGCTGGAAGCGCTGCGCGACGCCTAAGTCGGGTCGCGACTAAGCCAACTTTGGTTCGACTTAAACCAGCGGGTGCGCTCCCCTTTTGCCGCGGTTTATGTCAGATACGGGAGAGGACGACAGGTTCGTCCTCTCCTGTTATTATTTTTGGAGCCATGCCCGCAGGGCCTGGGTGACAGTTTCCGGGCTTTCCATCGTGGACAGGTGCCCACAGTCTTCGATCACCACCAGTTCTCCTTGCGGGGCAATTGCAGCAATTTCTTCACTCAGAGACAGCGGCGTAACCTGATCCTGTCGCCCGCACAGGGCCAGCACAGGAGCGTCGAAGCCTGCCAGCATATCGCGCTGATCAGCACGCCCGAGGATTGCCGCTTGCTGCCGCTTAAAGACCTCTGGCCCCAAGCTCTCCGCCATGTCCATCACAGCCGCTGTCAGCGCTGGCTGCTGCAGGCTGTTTTCGTGCAGATAAAGGGGCAGCAGGCGCGGGGTCACGCCCTTGAAATTGCCCTTTTCCGATAAGGCCAGCAACCCGCGACGGCGGGCAGCCGCCTCCGGCGCGTCCGCGCGGGCATTGGTATCCAGCAGCGCCAGCCGCTCCACCCGATGCGGCACAAGCTCGATCACCTTTAGCGCGACGTAACCCCCCATCGACAACGCCACCAGGGAAAAGCGGTCAGGAAGGTCGGCGAGAGCGTCCAGCGCCATAGCCTCAAGTGACTCGTGGTGAGCCGCGCTGAAATCCGCGACGTAGGCCTCATATCCGTCCGCGACCAAGGCACGCGACTGCGCTTCAAACAGCCTGTCGTCACACAGCAGACCGGGAAAAAATGCAACGGTGTGGCTCATGCCAGCATTCCTTGCGAAAAAGGGCGAAAAAACGTATATAGTACGATCAGGCATGAGGACCCCTTATTTGATCCGCGGTTGTCATGCTGTTTTTCCGTTTACCACGTCGGATCCTTCACGGTTTAGGGCCTTTTTGGCAACCCTCCCTTCATGAATGAATTTGCAGATTTAGGCCTCTCTGATGGCCTGCAGCAGGCAGTAGCCTCAATGGGGTACGAGACCCCTACCCCCATCCAAAAGGCAGCGATACCCGCTGTGTTAATGGGCCGTGACGTGCTTGGCGTTGCGCAGACCGGCACGGGCAAAACCGCCGGCTTTACCCTACCGATGATCGATATTCTGGCCGAAGGTCAGGCGAGAGCGCGTATGCCGCGTTCGCTGATCCTGTCCCCCACCCGGGAACTGGCGGCGCAGATTGCCGAAAACTTTGAAATGTATGGCACCAACCATCGCCTCTCGATGGCCTTGCTGATCGGCGGCGAGTCCATGAAGGAGCAGGAAGCCATCCTGACCCGCGGCGTTGACGTGCTGATCGCGACGCCCGGACGCCTGCTCGACCTGATTGAGCGGGGCTCGGTGATGCCCATGGACGTGACCGTCCTGGTGATCGATGAAGCGGACCGGATGCTCGACATGGGCTTCATTCCTGACATTGAAACCATCATCGGTCGGCTACCGGCCAAGCGGCAAACGCTGATGTTCTCCGCAACAATGGCACCACCGATCCGCAAGCTGGCCGACAAGTTTCTGCGCAATCCAAAAGAGATCGAAGTTGCACGCGCCTCCTCAACCGCGACGACCGTTGAGGCGTTTCTAGTGTCGAGCGAGGAGCGGGAGAAGCAATCAACCTTGCGCGCCATCGTACAGGCGGAAGCGCCCAAATCGTCCATCGTGTTCTGTAATCGCAAGCGTGATATCTCAGCGGTGGTCGATACCCTGCGCAAGGCCGGTTTCTCAGCCGCGCCGATGCACGGCGACCTCAGCCAGCCCAAGCGGATGGAAACGCTGGAAGCGTTTCGGACGGAGACGCTCAGTATTCTGGTCTGTTCCGACGTTGCCGCACGCGGCATCGATATCGACCACATCACCCATGTCTTTAACTTCGACGTGCCGTTTAACGCCGAAGATTACGTGCACCGCATTGGTCGGACGGGCCGCGCTGGCCGCGAAGGCCGCGCCTTCATGATCGCCACGCCGCGGGACAAAAAGCTGGTTGATGCCATCGTTGATCTCACCAAGAAAGAAATCAGCGCTTACGATCTGGGCCATGTGCAAAAGAACCAGGAAGAAGCGGCACTACAGGCTGTAATCGACGACGCCAAAGCCCGCGGGGTCGATCCCAAGACGATCAAAGCAGCGCAAAAGTGCTTCGAGCGGCATATCCCGGCCTTTATCCTGCGGGCGGCGTAATCCAGCTTCGCAGCACAGCTGCACGCTTGCGGTGCATCCCACAAAGATCGACGAAAAGAGCAAGGGGTCGGAACGACCCCTTTCCGTTTGGTCAAGACTCCCTCAACGCTGCCTCGCGGGTCAACGCGACACCTGAAGGGTCCGATGGTGCAGCCTGGTGATTGTTGCACCACAGAGGCACGAGGCTCACGGGTGCACGGAACAAACCGCAGGGTTAGCCAATCAGCGCTCTAGAAGTAAAGCAGGCCAACGCTTTCAGCGACAACGATAGGGCGCCCGCCGTCTGCAATCAAATCGCCTTCGCGTTCGATCCTGTGGGTGATAATCGCTGTCAGCCCACCATCATTGCGGTCTTCCACACTCTCCAAAGTCAGCCGAGAACGTACCCGCGACCCCGAGGGCAAGGGCGCCGTAAAGCGCACTTTGTTATAGCCATAGTTCACGCTCATAGCCGGACGCGGAATCCACGCCACTTGCTCGCCAAAATACGGCAACAGCGACAGCGTCAGCAGGCCGTGTGCAATGGTCCCACCAAAGGGGCCTTGGGCCGCCTTTTCGGGCTGTGTGTGGATCCATTGCTGATCCAGCGTAGCATCTGCAAAATCCTGAATGCGCTGCTGGTCGATCAACACCCAGTCTGTCACACCAACTTCACTGCCAACCTTTGTCAGCATGTCGGCCTTGATATCGTCTTTGCTCTGGCTCATCGCGCGGTTTTCCCTTCTTCGCCCACGGGTACGTCTGCATGAATCCAGATCGACGTCAGTAAAGCAACCGATCCCATGGTCGCGAGCATGGCCGAACCACCATAAGACAGGAACGGCAGCGGCATCCCAACCACGGGCAGTAAGCCCATGTTCATACCAATGTTAATGACAACATAGAAAAACAGGTTCGCTGTGAGCGTGGCAGCGAGGAGTCGCCCGAACTGACTGCGCGCCCGCAAAGCCGTTACCACGCCATACAACAGCAACAGCGAGAACAGGAACAGCACCACCATGCACCCAATAAACCCGAATTCCTCCGCCAGCAGCGACCAGACAAAGTCCGTGTTGTTCTCCGGGGTAAAGCCGAGTTGGTTGTGCTGCCCCTGGCCAAAACCCTGGCCCTCAACCCCGCCTGATCCAATGGCAATCTTGGCCTGGCGGATGTGATAACCGGCCCCGCTGAGATCAAGTTCACTGTCGAAAAGCACCAGGACCCGCCTGCACTGATAACCCGCCGCTTCAAAACCGGCCGTCAAACACCGGTCAATGAACCAGTAGCTGACCCCGATCACCATGCCGACACCACCCATCACCAACCACCACCGAAGCCCCGCCAGGAACAGCACCACGCCCAGACAGGCCACCAGCTTCAGCGACGTGCCCAAATCAGGCTGCTCCATGATCAGATAAGTCGGCACCGCCGCCACGATAATCGGGAAGATCAGATCGAGCGGATTGCCCAGCTCTTCCCAGCTTGCGTTATTGAAGTACCGCGCGAGGGTCATGATCAACCCAATCTGCACCAACTCAGAAGGCTGCAGCGTCATGACCCGCAGATCAATCCAACGCTTAGCGCTGTTAAATTCCTCACCAATGAAGGGCACGGCGATCAACATGACCATCGTGATGAGGAACACAATATAGGCCAGCCGGTACCACACACGAATATCAATGAGCCCGGCGATAACCGCCAGCAGGAAGAAAATCGCGAGCCGCAGCACGTGCACCCCGGCAAAGGGTTCCCACGCCAGCCCTCCGGCTGAGTACTGCATGGCAACGCCGATACTGCCCAGAATGATCACGAGAATGAACAAGGGCCACGGCACGCTCGAGACCCGGTCGAGCAGCGACAGTTGCACCCGGCGCTGTGGAGTCTGATCCAGCGTCGATGTCATGCTTCAGGCCTCATCGTCGCGCCCCACCAGCTGATGCCGGTCGTTGATCATGTTGGGGCGCCCTCCAGAGTTCCCAACGATGGCCGCCTGCAGCAAATCAAGCACCACCGGCCCCGCCGACTGGCCACCGCTATTGCCGTGCTCGACAATGACCGCGCAGGCGTAACGTGGATTTTTGAGCGGGCCATAGCCAACGAACAGAGCATGGTTCCGGCGATTATAGTCGAGCGTACGCACGTCTTCGAGCATGCGCAGGCGCTCATTCACGCTCAAGCGCGCCACCTGCGCCGTGCCTGTCTTTCCGGCGATCTGCAAGGACGGCTCCTCAACCTGGGTATATCGATAAGCGGTACCGTCTTCGGAGTTTGTGACCAGTTCCATGGCCCGGCGCACGATGGCAAGGTGTTCGGGCTTGAAACCAAGGTCTTCAGCGGGATAGGGCAGATCCGGCAGGATCAGGTGCGGACGCACCGCCCGTCCTCCGTTGGCGATGCGCGCCGTCATGGTCGCCAGTTGCAGCGGCGTTGTCAGCACGTAGCCCTGACCGATGCTGGCCTGCACGGTATCACCATCGAACCAACTCTGACTCAGCGACTCCCGCTTCCATTCCTCGGTTGGCACCACGCCTCGGGTTTCTCCGGCAACATCGATCATCAGGCGATCTCCGAAACCCAGCCGCCGGGCAACTTCCGACATTTTTTCCGGACCGATGCGCTGGCTCATTTCATAGAACCAGGTGTCGCAGGACTGGACCAGCGCGTACTCCATATCGACACGCCCGTGCCCGTCACGCTTCCAGCAGTAGAATGTCTGCGGACCCACTTCAGTCCGGCCCGAGCAGGTGACAGATTCGCGCGGACTGATGCCCAGTTCCAGCGCTGCGAGCATGGTCACCATCTTATAGGTGGACCCCGGCGGGTAGTGCTCCGCCGCGCATTTGTTGACCAGCGGTTTATGCTCGTCATTGACCAGCTCATTCCACACCGTGTTCGAAATCCGGCTGGTGAATATCGACTGATCAAAGGTTGGGTGCGAGGCCATGGCCAGCACCTCGCCCGTATCAACCTTCATCACCACCGCTGCGCCAGCGCGTGTGCGCTCAGTCTCAGAAATTGCCTGCTCAGCCAGGCGCTGCTCGGCGTAGGTCTGCAAGCCCAGATCGATGGTTGAGCGAATCACCCGGCCCGGAATTGGCGGCACGCGGGAAACCACCCGTTGCTCCTGCCCGAAGGCGTTGATTTCCATGATCCGCCGCCCTGCCCGCCCGCGCAGTGACTTTTCCATGGTCCGCTCGATACCCTTCCGCCCAATCCGCGCATTGGGACGACGCAGCATGTCGTCGTCCTCGATCAGGTCTTCACGCTGCACCTGACTGACATAGCCCAGAGCATGGGCAGCGGTGCCGGGGTAGTTGTAGAAGCGCTTTTCGGCGACATCGATCTCCGCACCGGGCAGATCAAGCGCCCGCGCCTTGAGCCGGGCTACCTGCTGCCAAGACAAATCCTCAGCCAGCAGGACACCGCCCTCAGCATTAATCTGCTTGGCCTCAACGATGCGTCGGTTGATGTCGCGCTGCTGCGCACTGGTCAGAGGAAGAACACCAAAAATATCATCGAGAGCGCGCGCCTCGTCCTTGGCACGGCCAGAAATAACCTTGTAGGTCAGACCATAGCGGCCAAAGCGCTCGATGGCCCCAAACCCAGGCCAGCGTCCCGGACCAACTTGCGCGATCAGGTCAAAATCCTCAGCCGTAATTTCAGTCAGCAAACGCCCTTCACCGGCAATCACGTCCTGGCCGATGTCCAACTGCTCAATCATCCGCTCTGTCCGAAACGGGCTGGCCTCGATCAGTGAGGCTGCGCGGCGGACGATGGCGGTATTGTTGGTCTCGACTTTCTTGGCCTTCCGCTGCGGATAAAACATGAGATTGTAGCTCTTCTCATTCCCCGCCAGTTGCCGACCAAAGCGGTCCAGAATGATACCACGCGTCGGCGCGTCATAGCGGGTGACGGTACGGATATCGAAGCTGTCGGCGAGAAAATCATCCTGACGCGGTACTTGCAGCGAATACAGACGGTACCCGAGCGCCGCCAGCGCCATCCCCTGAATGGTGGTCGCGAGCACAAGCCGCCGGGTAAACCCGGTTTCACGCTTTTTTCCATCACGCGCTGTCAACGATCCGGTCCTCCCCTTGCAGACTCCCGCGCCACAGGAACGAGCGCAGCGTGTTGTTGAACAGATAGACCAAAGGATAGGCCAAGGCGGTCATTGCGGCTCGGATCATATCCTGAAAAGGCGGGGACAGTTGCAGGTCGTAGGCTGAATAAAACGCCCACTGCACGGCGAAATAGGCCGCAATCGCCGTTACCGCCGCGCCCCAATGCACCAAAAAGCCCGTCCCCTCCACGTCAGCGCGTAGCGACCCAAGCAGATAGAAAATCGTCAGATAGGCAATAATCGACAAGCCCATAGGGGCCCCGCTAAGCGCGTCAGTCCAAAAGCCAATAAGGAACACCAGCGGTATCGGCATGATACTCGGATGCCGGATAATCCAGAAAACCACGGTCGCGAAGGCCAGATCAGGCAAAAAAGCGATGCCGCGCCCCAGTCCAAGCGACGATGCATCCAAGGCCACGAAAATCGAAAACACCAGCAGCGGCACCACAATTCGGATGCGCCGCAGCACGCCTCCCAGCAGGATATCGATGATGAGAAGAAAGGCCTGCATGCCGCTAGTTCTCGTCCAAAGCCTGCAAACCCACCGCGCCTGCAGCAATAAGATCCGCGTTGATATCAACGCCGGGATAATCGACCACCAGCACGTTGGAAAGCTGGTCAAAATCCACGGTCGGACGAATGCGGGCTTCGGCGGGGGTGATTTCGGAGATGAAACCGATCAGCAAGCCGGGCGGAAACACGCCATCGGCACCGCTGGTAATCACGCGATCACCCTCCTGAATCTTTTCCAGATCCTGAGGCAGCATAAAATCCTGCTCAACCCGCAGGTAGTCAAAGGGCAAGCCTGTGACCGGGTCGAAGCCTGAATCCCGGGTTCCGCGCACAAAGGCGTTGAGCTCGGCCCGCTCAATAATCACGGGAATTTGTGAATTCGGGTCTGTGATCAGCAGCACCCGAGCCGCCGCCGCACCAACTTCGCGCACCCGCCCCACCAGACCGCGGTCATTAACCACAGCCAAACCCTGCCGCACGGACTCGTTGCGCCCGAGGTTGATCAGCACAGAGCGGGAATAGCGCCGGGAGTGGTCGGCAACGACAAACGCCATCATGCGCTTAGTCTCGCCAATATCCCGCCCGGTCTCCAAGGCACGGGTCCAGTTCCACTGCTCCGCAGCCGCTGTTTTGTAGCGAATGGGCAGCATCATCCGGAGCCGGTCGTTTTCCGCCAGCAGTTCATCAAGGGTTTGCGCCTTGGCGTTCAGAATGCGGATCTGGTCTTTGAGTTGGTTATTCTCGTTGGCGAGTTCTTCGTAGGTGCGAAAGCGTTCAGTGACTTGAGACACCGACGCGCTGGACTGGCTGAAGACATTCAGCAGGGGCGACATGACATCAGCAACCAGCATGCGGGCACTCGACCCAAACCGGGAGTCCATCCGGTTCCAGACCAGCATTCCAACGGCAACGATGATCAGAAGGAACACAGCAAAGCGCTGCAACCACGCCATAAGCGGGCTGACCGCGACCGATATGTTGCGGCGGCGACGAGCCATGTCAGTGACCAGTTCTCAAAAAGTGTAAGGGCACAGGCTCCACAAGAGCAGTGCTTTCCCAACACTTAACCCAACATCAAGGAAACACTGCGGCAATGCCCCATTGTCTCTCCGATTCTAGTAAGCGAATCGACCTAAATCGTCAATAAATCAACTGATTAATACGCAGTGTGCAGAATGGCGCGCAGGATGCGCATTTCTTCGAGGCACCGCCCGGTGCCCATCACCACACAGGTCAGCGGGTCCGGCGCGACCGATACCGGCAGGCCGGTTGAATGGCGGAGCACGTAATCGAGGTTGTTGAGCAGCGCGCCGCCGCCGGTAAGCACGATCCCCTTATCAACAATATCAGCCGCCAGTTCCGGCGCTGTGTTCTCCAGCGCCTGCTTCGTGGCTTCGACAATGGCGGACACGGGTTCGAGCAGGGCTTCAGCAATGTTGCGCTCAGAAACAATGATTTCCTTGGGGACGCCGTTCATCAGATCGCGGCCCTTGATTTCCATGATCGAGCCATCCCCGTCTTCGGGATGGCAGGCAGCGCCGATGGTCTTTTTGATCCGCTCGGCGGTCGTCTCGCCAATCAGCAAATTCGAGTTTCGGCGGATGTAACCAATGATGGCTTCATCCATCTTATCCCCGCCGACACGCGTGGAGGAGGCGTAAACGATACCGCCCAGCGACAGCACCGCGACTTCTGTGGTGCCACCCCCGATATCAACGACCATGGACCCCTGCGGCTCAGTGACGGGAAGGTCCGCGCCGATGGCTGCGGCCATGGGTTCTTCAATCAGAAATACCTTCCGCGCACCCGCGTTCTCCGCCGATTCCTGGATCGCCCGCCGCTCGACGGCTGTGGAACCGGAAGGCACACAGATAATGACCTGAGGCGAGGCGAAAGAACGGTGGTTGTGGACCTGCCTGATGAAGTACTTGATCATCTCTTCGGCGACTTCGAAATCGGCGATCACGCCATCGCGCATCGGGCGAATGGCCTGAATCGAGCCCGGTGTCCGGCCCAACATGCGCTTGGCTTCATTGCCGACGGCCAGCACGCGACGCTTCCCCCGCGACTGACCCAACGCCACAACGGAGGGTTCGTTCAAGACGATGCCTTGTCCGCGAACATACACAAGCGTATTGGCCGTACCGAGGTCGATGGCCATATCGGCCGACAACAACCCCAAGAGGCGTGAAAGCATGCCTTGATTCCGTCAGCGGGCCCTCCCGTGAGGTCCCTGGTCCAGGCTCAAAACCGTTACTGCTTGAGCCGCTTATTTCTGATGTAAACCTCGCCGAGTCCGATTGCAAGGACAGGCCCGTTAAGAACTCAGGAGCCAGCCGCCGCCACGAAGTCGCCAAGTTCGCCATAACCCGTAAACTCCCGCCGGAATTCCAGCCCAAGTTTATCAGCTGCCTGCTGAGCCAGGTTTGAGAGGTGAATATCATCTGTTTGGGCAAGAAAAATCAGGCGTTTGTATCCACCGAACATGGTTTTTAGCATGTCAGGATTGGCATCAAGTCCCATGCCTTCCCAGATCAGCGTATCAAAATGTCGGGCAAGAAAGTCGGTCAGATAGAAGGTGCCTAACTCTTCTTCAGCCAAAGCGTTGAATCGCTCTTCTCCGGCAAAGAAAGAATAGCAATGTGGCCCCGGGATTCGCTGCAGGTTCAAGCGCTCACAAACCTCGTCCAGCATTCCGCCCGTGCCACAGTCGGCATAGCCAACAAAGATGGGACGGTCTTCACGATCCTTGCGGGCCTGCACCGCTTTGGCTTCAACGCCTGCGGGGATACGGTCGGGGAAGTTGTGCCAGATGGCGGGGAGTGCTGTTATTTCAAAGGCTTCCGCGAGACCAGCTGCCGCCAAAACCGCCTTGGTTTCTGCACCCAGAGCACCGCATATGATGATCAGGGGTTTGTCTGGATGCTGAAAGCCCGCAGCGCCATCGCGGGCTTCAATAGTGGGCACAGCGCGGCGGCTCTGCGTGCGCTCCGCGCGCCCGGCTCGCCCGCCCGCCCTTGTTGAGCGGCGTCGGGCTCCGGGAGTGCTGTCTTTAGGCGTTTGCTCGGGCACCAATCATGTTGTGGCGACGTGCCACAAAGTCCTTCGCAGTTTCCACAGCAACCGCAGCATCACGGCAGTACCCATCCGCACCAATGCTTTCGGCAAAGGCTTCATTCAGTGGCGCGCCGCCAACCAGAACGATGTAGTCGTCGCGAATGCCTTTTTCGACCAGCGTTTCTATGACCACTTTCATGTAAGGCATGGTCGTCGTCAGCAGCGCAGACATACCAAGGATATCAGGCTTATGCTCGTCGATCGCTTCGAGGTAGTTTTCAACGGGGTTGTTGATGCCAATATCGACAACTTCGAAACCAGCGCCTTCCATCATCATGGAGACGAGGTTCTTGCCAATGTCGTGAATGTCACCCTTAACAGTGCCGATGACCATGGAACCAATCCGCGGCGCGCCAGTTTCTGCCAGCAGCGGCTTTAGGATCGTCATGCCAGCCTTCATCGCGTTTGCCGCCATAAGAACTTCCGGCACGTACAGAATACCGTCACGGAAATCCTCACCAACGATAGTCATGCCGGCGACCAGCGACTTTGTCAGGACGTCGTAAGGCGTCCAACCACGATCCAACAGGATTTGCGTCGCCTCTTCGATTTCTTCTTTCAAACCATCGTAGAGGTCGTCGCCCATCTGTTCGACAAGTTCATCATCGTTCAGGGCGTTCAAATCAAGATCATCATCAGACATGGTCGTCTCCCAAGATCGGAGGTCGAAGCCGACCTCAGAATACTTCTATAGCTCATCGCTCATTTAGGCGATTGGCAAAGTGCCGGTTGCCACGGGTACGACTTTCGCATGTCTGAAAACGACTGAGCCGCGATTGCACGACCTTTAAGCAATCGGCATGGTAAGAAAATTGCCGCATTCAGCGAACCGGTTTGAGGATTAAGCGATTGTTTGAGTTGGTCGGTATCGTCGCGCCTTTCTTTATGGTCATCATGCTTGGCTATCTGGCCGGGCGTCTTGGCTTTTTTCAGCTCGATTCGGCGAAGGTGTTTAACAACTACCTGCTGTACTTCGCGCTGCCAGCGATGTTCCTATCCAAGCTGCTGGGCGAAGACGTCCTGAGCGGTTTTGACGTGCGTATCTTGCTGATCTTCATGGGCGGCAATACGGCAATCATCGTGCTTTCGTGGCACATCCATGGCGGGCTGTATCGGTTGCCCCTTGGTGATACCGCAGCACTGGGCACAACGTCGGCTTGGGGCAATTCGGGCTACATGGGAATTCCGCTGGCGCTGGAGTTGCTCGGCGGACCCGGGATATTTGTGGCCTTTTCGCTGCTGGCCGCTGACATCATTATCATCTCCATCGCCGGTTTTGCGCTGCATGAAATTGACAAGGACCGCTCGGAAAACAGCGGGGGTTCTGCGGCGGCATCCATGCTCAGGGCGGGACAAAAGACCGCGCGGAGCATTGCAACCAACCCCTTCCTATGGCCCTTCGCCATTGGTTTCGCACTCAGCGCCTTCCGACCACAGTGGCCGCCCTTCCTTGCCTCCTCTGTCGATTTCGTTTTTCCAGCGCTGGAAATGCTGTCTGCAACCGCGTTTGGCGTCGCGCTGTTTTCCATCGGTGTTGGCATGGCTCTGCGGCCAATTTCGAACATTCAGGCCGCTGCGCCCATCCTCTTATCAACAAGCGTGCTAAAGCTGCTTGTGCACCCCGTTATCACGGCGCTGATCGCTGCCTTTTTGTTTGACCTTGAGCCGGCCATTTTTGCCACCTGCGTGATCCTCGCTGCCACACCAACAGCAACCAACGCCTTCATCATGGCTACAGCCTATGGCAAGCGGGCCAGTGAGGCCTCAGCGGCGATCCTGGTCTCAACCACCATCGCCTTTTTCACGCTCACTGGCTTGCTGATGTACTTCAGGGCAGATTTGGGGCTGTAACCCCTGCGCCTTCAATTCATGGGCAGGACTTTACCCGGGTTCATGATGTTTTGCGGATCAAGCGCGCGCTTGATTGCCACCATCATGGAAACAGCCTCTGCGCCGTGCTCGCGCTCAAGGTACTTCATCTTGCCGTGACCAATCCCATGCTCACCCGTGCACGTCCCTCCCATGGCAAGCGCCCGGTCAATCATGCGGGAGTTGACCCAGTTCACCTGACTCATCTCTTGCTCATTGTCCTTGTCGTACAGAAAGGCGAGATGGAAGTTACCGTCGCCAATGTGGCCAACGATGGGGGCAAGGACGCTGGTTTGGGCGAGGTCTTCGACTGTTTGGTTGATGCATTCCGCCAGCCGCGAAATCGGCACGCAAACGTCCGTTGGCCAGGCCGAAGCCCCCGGCCGCATTCGCTGGACCGAATAGAACATGTTGTGTCGCGCGTTCCAGAGGCGGTTTCGCTCTTCCAACTGGGTTGACCACTGAAAGTCCTCGCCTCCCAGATCCGTCGCGATGGTCTGGGTCAGTTCAGCCTGCTCCTGCACCCACGCGTCAGTCCCGTGAAATTCAAAGAAAATGTGCGGCTTTTCCTGCATACCGAGTTGATCGGCCTGATTCACCGCCCGGATTGAATCTGCGTCCACCAGTTCCATCCGCGCCACCGGAATCCCCATCTGCTTCACCATGATCGCCGTGTTGGCCGCCGCGTCGATATCGGGGAAAGCACAAACAGCGGCAGAAATGGCGTCGGGCTGCCCGAATAGCTTAAGCTGAATTTCGGTAATGATGCCCAGCGTGCCTTCTGATCCAACCATCAAGCGGGTCAGATCGTAGCCTGCCGACGACTTGGGAGCACGCCCACCGGTTCGAACCACTTCACCATTGGCCAAAACCGCCGTCAGGCCCAGCACCGTGTCTTTCATGGTTCCATAGCGAACAGCATTGGTGCCGGAAGCACGGGTTGCGGTCATGCCGCCCAGCGACGCATCCGCGCCCGGATCGATGGGGAACATCAGCCCCGTCGCGCGAAGTTCATCGTTCAACGCCTTGCGCGTCACCCCGGCCTGCACCCGGCAATCCAAATCTTCCGCGTTGACTTCGAGCAACGCTGTCATGCGGCTCAAGTCGACTGAAATGCCCCCGCGAATAGCGTTGATATGGCCTTCCAGCGATGTCCCTGTACCGTAAGGAATGATCGGCGCGTTGTGGGCCGCGCAGAGGTTCACAACCTCGACGACCTCCTCCGTTGTCTCAACAAAAACCACACCGTCTGGCGGCACGCCTGCGTGGTGGGCTTCGTCTTTGCCATGGCGCTCAAGTATTGCGGTAGCGGTCGAAAAGTGGTCGCCGAACCGGTCCCTTAGGGCGTTTATCAGCGCGGGTTGGGTCATCAGTACATCCTCCACCACTGGTATAGACCCGAATGTTCAGCGGCGAAAAGTCAAACTCGTTCCTTGCGGCACATTGGCGTGTAAACTCGAACCCGCGCCGGGCCTTTCTGGCTAAGACAAATGCGGGATCAGATCGCGCAACTGGTCGATGCTGAGGTCTGCCGCCGCTCGAGTAACGGGCTTGCCGCGATAGGCAACGCCAAGGCCGGCGGCCTTAATCATCACGATATCATTGGCCCCATCGCCCATCGCAACAGCGCGATCCGGGCCAATGCCCAAAGCCTGACACTCGGCCAGCAGAACCGATTCCTTGGTATCAGCGGTCACAATCGGCTCAAGAACTTTGCCTGACAAGGCATGGCCTTCCAGCTCAAGCCGATTGGAAACCACCCGATCAAAGCCCAGACCGGCCCCAACCACATCGGCAATCAGATCAAACCCACCGCTCACCAACACTGTCCGCATGCCCAGACGCCGGCACGCCATCATCAGCTCGCCCGCACCTTCGGACAAGCCAACCTCCTGCGCGATCCCCTTTATCGTGGAAAGCTCCAGGCCGCGAAGCATCCTGACGCGTTCTTCCAGCGCTTGGCGAAAGTCTAAGTCGCCCCGCATGGAACGCTCCGTGATTTCCGCTATTTTTGCGCCAATCCCCAGAGCGTCCGCCATATCTACGATGGTCTCGCCCTCTGCGATGGTGGAATCCATGTCAGAGACGAGAAGTTGGTATCTTGCAGCCGTCACGCCTGGTTCATTTCCGGGAATTCAAGGAAGCGGCACCGGTCGATTTGCGGCAGGGACTGCAGGATTTGAAGATCTTCTTCGCTCACCGCGCTGTCGATCTCCAAAAACGCAATCGCATCCCCTCCCTGTACCAATCGGCCAAGGTGGAAGTTTGCGATGTTGATCCCGCTCTCCGCCATGCGCGAACCCACAGCTCCAATCAGGCCCGGCTGGTCCTTGTTGGTGATGTACAGCATGTAGCGGCCAAGGGTAGATTCGAGCTGAATGCCCTTGATTTCCGTAATGCGCGGACGCCCGGCCATCATCGTCCCTGCGATGGAGCGGCTGAAAGCTGGCGTGGTTACGATAATCCGGATCACGGCCTGATAATCACCTGCGCTGTCCGTGCGGGTTTCTTTGACATTGATGCCGCGTTGGTTGGCCATATCGCGAACATTGACCAAGTTCACCGAGGCAAACTTGGTCCCCAGCATGGACGCCAGTGCCGCGTTGGTAATGGGCTCATGCTTTAACACGGACGCGTCGCCACAGTACTCGATCTGCATATCGAGGATTTCTTCGTCGGTCAGCTGGCCGATCATGGAGCCAAGCTGCGTGGCCAGTTCAATCCACGGCCCAAGTTTGCGGGCATCTTCAGCCGTAAGCGAGGGCGTGTTCAGAGCGTTCTGAACCGCGCCATCAACGAGGTAATTCGCCATCTGCTCAGCGACCTGCACCGCAACCTTTTCCTGCGCTTCCTGTGTCGAGGCGCCAAGATGCGGCGTGCAAATGACACGGGGATGACCGAACAAAGGGTTCTCCTTTGCCGGCTCAACCGCAAAGACGTCCAGCGCCGCCCCGCGCACGTGCCCGCTTTCCAGCGCGCCCAACAAAGCGGTTTCGTCGACCAGACCACCGCGCGCACAATTCACCAGCATGGCGCCTTTCTTCATTTTGTTGAAAGCGTCGGCATTGATCATGTTTTCGGTCTGGGCCGTCTTTGGCACGTGCAGCGTGATCACGTCCGCTTTGGCCAGCAGATCATCGAGTTCGACTTTGGTCACGCCCAGATCCTTTGCGCGATCCTCTGAGAGAAAAGGGTCAAAGGCTATGACCTTAAGGCCAATCCCAATCGCTTTCGACGCCACGATCGACCCAATATTGCCAGCCCCGATCAGACCCAGCGTTTTCCCGGTCAACTCAGTTCCCATAAATTTCGACTTTTCCCAAAGCCCTTGGTGCGTCGATTCATTGGCCTGCGGGATGTGGCGGGCGAGCGCGAACATCATGGCGATGGCGTGCTCCGCAGTGGTGATCGCGTTGCCGAAAGGGGTGTTCATGACCACCACACCATTTCGCGTGCAACCGCTGACATCAATATTATCAACACCAATACCGGCGCGGCCAACAACCTTCAGCCGGGTCGCCTTTTCGAGCAGTTCAGGGGTCACTTTCGTCGCAGAACGAACTGCCAGACCGTCATATTCAGGGATAATGTGCTGCAGTTCTTCCGGCGTCAACTTGCCAGATACGGTAACTTCACAGCCCATGCCTTCAAAGGTTTGAACGGCCTGCGAGGACAGGGAATCGGAAATCAGAACTTTGGGTTTCGCGCTCATGCTGCGGTCTCCTTCGGGGAAAAAGTCAGGGAAGATTGAGTGGCAAAGGCCCACTCGAGCCATGGTGTCAGCGCTTCAATATTGCTCGCTTCGACTGTCGCACCGCCCCAGATGCGCAGACCTGCCGGGGCATCGCGATAACCGTTGAAGTCAAAGCCAGCGCCTTCGTTTTCGACCAGCTTGACCAGCGCTTTACAAAAGGCAGCCTGCGCGTCTGCCGGGAGTTGCTGGAAAGCAGGATCAACGATTTTCAGACACATGGACGTGCTTGAACGCGTCGCAGGGTCAGTGGCCAGCCAATCGATCCAGTCCGTTTTCTGAACCCATCGGTCCAAGGCCGCAAAGTTCGCCTCAGCCCGCGCAATCAAGGCCCTTCCTCCGCCGAGGCTGTCTGCCCAGTCCAGCGCGGCAAGAACATCCTCAACCGCCAGCATCGAAGGGGTGTTGATGGTTGCACCTTCGAAAATACCGCTGTTGATTTTGCCGGCTTTGGTCATCCGGAACAGCTTGGGCAGCGGGCGGTCGGGTTCAAAGCTCTCCAGCCGTGCCACCGCGCGCGGCGACAGGGCCAGCATGCCGTGAGCCGCTTCGGACCCCAGCACTTTTTGCCAGGACCAGGTCACAACATCGAGTTTGCTGAAATCCATATCCATGGCAAATGCGGCTGAGGTTGCGTCGCAAATCACGATCCCTTCCCGCGCGTCTGAGACCCAATCCATATTCGGCACACGCACGCCGGAGGTGGTGCCGTTGAACGGGAAAACGATGTCGTGTGACCGGTCTATCGCGCT
The DNA here is from genome assembly GCA_002700865.1 of Rhodospirillaceae bacterium. Classification (GTDB taxonomy): domain Bacteria; phylum Pseudomonadota; class Alphaproteobacteria; order UBA7985; family UBA7985; genus UBA7985. The sequence continues at coordinate 15,252 of PAFB01000067.1, read as the reverse complement.
CAGGTCCGGCAAAGCGCCGTAGGGAGCTTTGACCACTTGCGCGTCGTTCAGCTTGAGTTGCTTGATCGCATCCGTGGCCCAATCCTTGGAAAAACTCTCCCACTCCAGAATTGTGACCGGCCGCGCACCGAGCATGGACCACATGGCCATTTCGACAGCGCCGGTGTCTGAACCGGGAACAATGCCGAGAAGCCAGTCTTCAGGCAGGCCGAGCATGGCTTTGGATCGGTCAATGACCGCTTTCAGTTTGGCCTTCGGCTCCTTGGCGCGATGGGAACGACCCAAAGCAGCGTCAACCAAGCGGTCAACAGACCATCCGGGGAATTTGGTACAGGGACCTGAAGAAAAATTGGGGTCAACCGGCTTTAAAGCGGGTTGAGGCGTTGCGGCCGTATCCGCAGCGCCACTGACCGTGTCCGCCGGTGCACGCAAGGGCGCACAGGGCGAACGCACGTCGCGCGTCGTCATGGTTCAAACCTCTAGTCTGGTGGCGGTTTGCTCCGCCAAGCCCGGCTAGAAAGCCTAAACTCCGTCGAAAAATCAACCCTAAAGACCTAGCGGTTATGTGTCATCACGTTCACGCCAAGCAGGCCCTCCAGCTTTTCGCGGTTCGGGGCCATGTTATCCAATTCCGAAGAATCGGCCTGAAACAGTGTCTTACGGAACCACGGATCACCAAAACGCTCGAAGGTTTCATGCACCCATTCAACCACAGCTTTGACCGATGGATCGTCGTGTAATACCCGAAGCGCGCCGACATACAGGGGCGTAACGGTATGGGCCGGGTTGCCCATGATCGTCATGAGCTCCGGGTCCAGGGCCGCATAGTTGCCCAGAAAACCAATCCCGAGCCCCGAACGCACCAAATGGTAATAGGTCGTCGAGTTATTGCTAACGTACTTGGTTTTTGAGTTGGCCGTAAGCTTCATCCAGTCGGCAAACCCGGCCACCATATCCCGGTAAGCTATGTGATCAACAATCGGGTACTTGGACCAGTCTTCGTCGGCATCGGGCATGCCGTGCTGGCTGACAAAACTCCGCGATACAAAGGGGATCAGGTGGACGAAACCGACCCGCTGCGAGAGAATATTGGCGTTCTGGAAGTCCAGAAACGAGCACACAACATCGACTTCGCGCCGCTCTAACTCTGGGGGCTCGTTGGTCGAATACAGCTCCAGCGAAATACCGGGATATTCAGCCTTAAACTCCTCAACGCGCGGCGCGAGCCAGTAGCTCAGCAAGCCGTCGGTGCAGGAGATACGGACGTTGCCTGCGACCTCGGAATGATCAAGCGTTGCCGCGTTGAGGGCCATGGCGACTTGACGGTCCATTTGATCAGCCAGCGCGACCAGCTTCTCGCCTTCCTGAGTCAGCGAGGACCCGCGGGTGTTGCGAACCAATAGGCGACGGTCCATCGCCTCTTCCAGCGCGGCGAGTTTACGGATAACGGTTGGCTGCGTTACCCCCAGCAATTCAGCACACTTCGCAATGGTACCCGCGCGCGCAAAAGCCAACAGAACGCGTAAATCTTCCCAGACATCTGGACTGATTTTTTGGTCGGCGCCAATCTTGATGAAGCCCTCAGAAAGGGATGAACGCAATTGCTTCACGATTTCTAGCCTCTCAGTTGAACCGAGGCTGTTTACCCAATGGACAGCTTCAGTTTGGGTGAGATGTAAACAGGAGGAAAAAGCCTCTACATTTGTCCCCCGAGAACGTGCAGGCTTCGTGCTAGAGTTGTTTATCACGAATACTTTCGCGTTTCCAGATGCGTTGAGATCACCCCATGACCACAAGCGCTGCCAAAATCAGAGCATCCTGATTGGCACCGAAAATCGAGTGTGTAAGGGGTCAATGCTAAAGGCTGAGCAAGGCTCACAGAGGACGGGGTTGCCCTGAGGCCATTAGGCTGGAGCGAGTTCTACGCGCAAGCCATCAAGATCGTCTGACATTTCAAGCTGGCATGACAGGCGGCTGGTGTCCTGCACGTCCATAGCCAGATCAAGCATATCCAGCTCTTCCTCATCGGCATTTGCGAGCTTTCCAAACCAATCACCATCAACATAGACGTGGCACGTCGCGCAAGCACAGCAGCCACCACAAGCGGCTTCGATATTCATGCCTGCGTCGCGGATAATTTCCATGACCTTGTGGCCGCTTTTGGCCTCAATGGCCTGCTCGCTTCCATCGCGGTCGACGACTGTTATGCTTGGCATATCCGAACGCTCCAAACTTTTGACTGATCTTGGACGGTGTTTTTAGGGCTTATCGTCGGTGGGTGAAACACAAAATGCGCCCCAACTGCATCTTTCAGCGAGATGCTGGATTGCAGTGTCAGCAGCGGCGGTTCGCTAAGTGACCCCCTCACAGACCAGTTGGTTCGTTCATTTGCTGCTTCAAGGGTGGGGAGAGAGCAAGTGACACCGCCCACCCAAAACCAGCGGCGCCAGGTCTTTCGCCCGAATGGTTGACCACCCTCTCAGCCGGACCTGCCCATCCTTAACTCACTGCGAAATAACGATAATATTTATTTTTGATTTTACATTATTTCGTATTTTATAGGTGACTCCTGCCCTTGATTGAATGGAGCCTTGTACGCAGGACACGCCAAAAAAAGCGCCCTACTGCCGCAGAGCGCTTTTTCAGTCTATTGGACTGAGCAGGCTCAGTGCGGTCAGGCTGCCTCGCCCTCACCGCCCCGATGCGCATGCACCCGCCGTTCGGAGCTTTGCAGCTTGTTCAGGGCGTGGATATAGGCCCGAGCGGAGGCAAAAAGGGTATCGTAATCAGCGCCCGTACCAGACACAGTCCGGCCTTCCTGGCTCAAACGCACCGTCACCTTCGCCTGTGCATCTGTTCCGCCAGTAACAGCGTGAACCTGATAGAGATCGAGCTTTTGATCCTGCAGACCGGTTACGTCTTTGATGCCCTTAAAGATCGCGTCCACAGCGCCGTTGCCTTCCGTCGTGACCGTCTGAGCCTTGCCCTCCACGCTCACCGTCACGTCAACGCGCGCAACACCGTGCACAATCGAGTGGATTTTCAGGTCATCAAGGGTGAAGGACGCCGCCTGATCGCTGGCACTGTCGTCAACCAGCGCTACGATGTCTTCATCTGTGACTTCTTTCTTGTGATCAGCCAAATCCTTGAACCGCACAAAAGCGTCCTGGAACGCGTTCTCGCCGATGTCTTCGTAACCCAGCTGCACAAGTTTATCGCGGAAAGCGGCGCGGCCAGAGTGCTTGCCCAGAACCAGATTGGTTTTGGTCCAGCCAACACTCTCCGGGGTCATGATTTCATAAGTCTGCGCGTTCTTCAGCATACCGTCCTGATGAATACCGGACTCGTGCGCGAAAGCGTTTGCGCCGACGATGGCTTTGTTGGGCTGCACCGAAAAGCCGGTGATCGACTGCAGCATCTGCGACGCTCTGAGCAGCTTGGTGCTGTCGATGTTGGTCCAGTACGGCAGGCGATCGCCGCGCACTTGCAGGGCCATTGCGACTTCCTCAAGCGACGCGTTACCAGCCCGCTCGCCAATACCGTTGATCGTGCACTCGATCTGCCGCGCGCCGGCAGAAACACCACCCAGCGAGTTTGCAACCGCAACGCCCAAATCGTTGTGGCAGTGGGTGGAGATGGTGCACTTGTCCAAGCCCGGTACCGAGTTGAGCAGCATGCGGATCAGTTCGGCATACTCATCGGCGACCAAATAGCCCACCGTATCCGGCACGTTAATCGTGGTCGCACCGGCCTTTACCGCTGTCGTAATCGACTTGACCAGAAAATCCGGCTCCGTCCGCGTGCCATCCTCAGGGGACCATTCGACATCGTTGGTCAGCGAAGCGGCGTGCGAAACGGAGTTGTGGATCGCCTCAAGCACGGCTTCCGGTTCCATGCGAAGCTTGTATTTCATATGGACCGGAGAGGTCGAAATGAAGGTATGAATCCGCGCCTTTGGCGCGTACTGCAATGCTTCCCACGCCCGGTCGATATCCTTGGTCGAGGCTCGGCACAGCCCGGCAATCGCAACGGTGTCGGAGGCTTGCTTGGCGATTGCCCGTACAGATTCGAAATCACCCTGAGAGGCGATGGGGAAGCCAGCCTCGATGATATCGACGCCCAGCTCTTCCAGCATTGACGCCATCCGCAGCTTTTCCTCGTGGTTCATGGAAAAGCCCGGCGATTGCTCGCCATCGCGCAAGGTGGTGTCAAAGATTTTGACGCGGTTTTCGTCGGTTTTCTGCATGCTCATGAATCTTAGTCCTGATCTCGGCGTCCGCTCGCGCCCGTGCCAACGTCAGGTTGGTCTTGAGGCCGCGTCTTTGGTGCCGTGTTGTCGCATTTTGGAGGAAGGTTTTTCAAGGCCCCTGATCGCATGCCGGAGCGCAGCCCGGCTGAGACGTCAGGGGCTGGGTAGAAGCAGAACAGTAAGGGCCGCTTTGAATTCCATGACTGAATGAAAACACGACTCGTACAGCTTGGCAATCCCGAGGCGCAACAAAGGTCCATAACGCAAAACGGGGGCGAACCCATAAATGGCTCGCCCCCGCTCCGTTACAGTCGACTGTAGACTTGGCTTACTGACCCGAGGAGGTCGCCTTGTCCACCAGCTTGTTCTCGGACAGCCAAGGCATCATAGCCCGCAGCTTGGAACCAACTTCTTCGATCTGGTGGCTCTGCTGCAGCTTACGCTTGGTCTTCAAGTGCGGCTGGCCCGCCTTGTTCTCAAGCACGAAATCGCGAGCAAAACGGCCCGTCTGGATATCTTCGAGGACACGCTTCATCTCAGCTTTGGTCTCATCCGTCACCATGCGGGGGCCGGTCATGTAGTCACCGTATTCCGCCGTGTTGGAAATCGAGTAGCGCATGTTGGCCATGCCGCCCTCGTACAGAAGATCAACGATGAGCTTGGTTTCGTGCAGACACTCAAAGTAGGCCATTTCCGGCGCGTAGCCAGCTTCCACCAGTGTCTCGAAGCCAGCCATGATGAGGTGCGAAACACCACCACACAGAACGGCCTGCTCGCCAAACAAATCGGTCTCACACTCTTCTTTGAAGGTGGTCTCGATGATGCCTGCGCGGCCACCCCCGTTTGAGGAGGCGTAGGACAAAGCGATATCCTTAGCATTGCCAGACGCGTCCTGCTCAACCGCGATCAGGGTTGGTACACCGGCGCCCTTGAGGTACTCGGCGCGAACCAAGTGGCCGGGGCCCTTGGGAGCAATCATGATGATGTCGAGGTCGGGACGGGCTTCAATCAGCTGAAAGTGGATGTTCAAGCCGTGTGCAAACGCCAGCGCAGAACCCTGCTTCATGTTATCACGCAGGGAATCCACCCACAGATCAGCCTGCAACTCATCAGGCACCAGAACCATGGTAACGTCAGCCCAGGCCGCGCCAGTCGCCGGGTCTGTAACTTCGAGACCAGCCGCTTCGGCCTTTGCCGCCGAACCAGAACCCGGACGCAAGCCGACTTTCACGTGCTTACAGCCCGAATCCTTCAGATTGTTTGCGTGAGCGTGGCCCTGTGAGCCATAGCCGACGATCAGGACGTTCTTGTCCTTGATCAGATTAATGTCGCAATCGCTGTCGTAGTAAACGCGCATGGCCATTGGTGCTTCCTCCCGAGGAATCGTCATTAGAGTTCGTATTGAAGAGCGGATTACCCTTGGAAACCGGGTCCGTCCAGACCCGGATCTGCGGGGCTTGCATTCGGTCGCTTAATGCGTCCAAACACTGAGGGTTAGAGAGCCTGATCACCGCGAGAGACGGCAATCACGCCTGAGCGGCAGATTTCATTCAGTCCCAGCGGCACCATCAGTTCAATAAAGCGGTCCAGCTGCTCCTTGCGGCCTTTCACTTCGAAGACGAAATGGCTCAGGCCGGTATCAACGACTTCAGCCTTGAAGATATCGGCGATACGAAGCGCTTCGACCCGCTTGTCACCCGCACCCACGACCTTGACCAAAGCCAACTCGCGCTGAACCGGTGGCTCCAGATCGTTGCTGTTCGCATTTGCCGTGAGGTCTTCCACGCGATGCACGGGCACGAGACGTTCCAGCAGATTACGGATCTGGATCAGAACCTGGGTGGTGCCGCCTGTGACGATGGTGATGCGGGATAAGTTCGCGTCATCATCAACTTCTGTCACCGTCAGCGACTCAATGTTGTAGCCACGCCCGGAAAACAGCCCGATCACGCGCGCAAGTACGCCAGGTTCGTTATCGACAAGAACAGCAAAAGTACGGGTTTCAGACATAATTTGGGGTCCGGAACGTAAGGGGTTGAGGAAGCGACGGAAGATGGCAGCCGGTTTACACCAGCGCCAGACCTTCGCCCTGAATGGCGGCGGCAACCTTTTCCTGACTGGTACCGGGCAGCAGCATATCGTAGTGCGGCTTGCCTGACGGGATCATGGGGAAACAGTTCTCGTCCTTGGTGACGCAGCAGTCGAAGATCGTCATGGTGTCGCTGTCGAGCATTTCTTGGAGGGCGGCGTCGAGTTCGCTTTCTTTGGTCGCCCGAATACCCTTGGCCCCAAAGCTCTCCGCCAGCTTTACGAAGTCAGGCAGGCTTTCCGTATAAGATTCAGCATACCGACCCCCGTGCAACAATTCCTGCCACTGGCGGACCATGCCCATCCACTGGTTGTTGATGATCATGATTTTCACGGGCAGGCGATATTGAACGGCTGTCGAAAGCTCCTGAATATTCATCAGGATCGAAGCCTCCCCCGCGACGTCGATACAGCAGGCGTCAGGATTACCAATCTGCATACCAATCGCTGCCGGAAAACCGTAGCCCATAGTGCCCAGACCGCCAGAGGTCATCCACCGGTTTGGCTTTTCAAAGCCAATGTACTGAGCCGCCCACATCTGGTGCTGACCCACTTCGGTTGAAATCAGAACATCGTCGCGATGCTTGGTCATTTCATGCAAGCGCTTGAGGGCGTGCTGAGGGCGGATTTCGGCGTCGCCCGTGTCCTGGGTGAAGCCCAGACAGTCCACCGACCGCCACGACTCTATCTGCCCCCACCAGTCAGACAGCGCGCCAGCGTCGATCGACAGCGCCTTGGACCGCCACATGCGGATCATGTCTTCGAGAACGTGTCCGGCGTCACCGATAATCGGGATATCGACCATGATGTTCTTGTTGATCGACGAGGGGTCGATATCGACATGAACTTTGGTGGAGTTGGGCGAGAATTCATCGATCTTGCCGGTAATCCGGTCATCAAACCGCGCGCCGATGTTGATCATGACATCACAATTGTACATGGCGAGGTTGGCTTCGTAAGTGCCGTGCATCCCCAACATGCCGACAAACTGCTTATCCGAAGCGGGGTAAACGCCCAGCCCCATCAGCGTGTTTGTAATCGGGACACCGGTCATTCGGGTGAATTCAACCAGCAGCTTTGAGGCATTGGGGCCAGCATTGATCACGCCGCCGCCGGCGTAAATGATCGGACGCTTGGCACCGGCCAAGGCTTCTACCGCCTTTTCGATCTGCGACAGTTCACCCTTAACCACAGGCCGGTAAGAGCTGCGCCGCACATCGGCTTTACGCTTATAAACGCCGGTTTGGTTCATCAGCACGTCTTTGGGCAGGTCGATAACGACTGGGCCAGGACGCCCGGTGCTGGCCACCAAAAAGGCTTCATGGACCACCGAAGACACGTCATCGGCGTTCTTGACCAGATAGTTGTGCTTGGTGCAGGCGCGGGTGATGCCCGTGGTGTCGGCTTCCTGAAACGCGTCTTGGCCGATGAGGTGCGTTGGCACCTGACCGGTCAGGCAGACAATCGGAATCGAGTCCATCAGCGCATCGGTCAGCCCCGTCACGGCGTTGGTCGCCCCCGGGCCAGAGGTAACCAGCACACAACCAACTTTGCCCGTTGACCGAGCATAGCCTTCGGCAGCATGAACCGCCGCCTGCTCGTGCCGCACCAGAATGTGACGGATCGAATTTTGCTGAAACAGGGCGTCGTAGATGGGCAGCACTGCCCCGCCGGGATAGCCGAAGATTACTTCCACGCCTTGCTCGACCAAAGCGTTGATAAGGGTCTCTGCGCCAGTTTTGGTATCGCTCATGTTTCGAACCTGATGCCTCAAAAAATTGGGTCGGTAGAGGGATGCGACTCCCGCAATTTCAGGGGTAGGCTAACCAGAGACAAAATTGACCGTCAACCGTCTCAGCCAATAACTGACAAGATATCAGCCTTGATTGTTTTTAAATATTCCATTTCGATGGGGTATTCACGAAATTTTATTGCGCTGGTGAGTTGGTTTCGACCCCAAGTGAGCTGGCGTTTCGCATATTGTCGACTGGAAGCACAGGCTTTTTCGCGCGCTGTGTCGATATCCAAGCGATCCTGCACCACCGCCGCCAACTCCGGAACCCCCACAGCCCGCATGATTGGCATGGTGGCCGGGAGGTTGCGGGCCAGCAAATCTGCCACTTCCTGAACCGCGCCGAGGGTGAGCATGTGATCAAAACGGCGATTGATGCGATCGTGCAAATGGTCCCGGTCTGGTGCCAGATCAAAGATGGGAAAAGGCCCCAATCCTCCCTTTCGGTCGCCCTGCCACTGACTCAAGGGCTTTCCCGTCGCCTCGCAAACCGCCCAGATGCGCAGCAATCGCTGTGGATCAATGATGGTTGAGGGCGTGTGTGGATCGCGCTGCAGCACCTCTGCCCGAAACGCTGCCTGTCCCAGCGCCTGCAACCGCGCCTGTGCTGCCTCTCGGACCTCTGGCCCGGGGTCAGGAATCTCGGATAGCCCGTCGTGCAGCGCGCTGAGATACAGACCGGTGCCGCCGACCAAAATCACGGGCCGAGGCGCAATCTGCTCGATCTCAGCCTTCACCAACCTAATCCATCGCGCAACAGAGCAGGGATCATCCCCACGCAGCACGCCATAGAGCCGATGCTCGGCCGCCGCTTCCTCCGCTATCGTCGGTCGCGCCGTGACGATCCTCAGATCATCGTAAATCTGCATGGAATCGGCATTGACAACCACAGCGCCAGTCGCACGCGCCAGCTCGATCGCCAAAGCGGTTTTGCCCGAAGCTGTGGGGCCATAAATCGCGGAAATGTTCGCCGTCATGCCGCTAGACATGACCTGCCAACCCGTGATTGGCCACAAAAAAAGGGGCCGCGGTCGTCGCGGCCCCTTTATCCCAGACGAACAGCCGGATTAACGCGTGCGCAGGATCAGCCAGATACGCTGGCCCTCTCGCACGATAACCGCGGCCATAATGCCCGCACCGTCTTCGTCGGCTGAACGGATCGCCGAGGCGACATCTTCAGCAGAATCTACATCCGCGTTATCGATTTCGAGGATGATGTCCCCTGCCGTCAGCCCTTGATCAATAAAGGGGCTGTCTTCGACCAGTTCCGTGACGACCACGCCCGCTTCGTAGCCGGGCAGTTGCAAGTCTTCGAGCTCGTCGCGGTTCAGCGGTGTCACGGCAAGACCGTAGGCGCGCAGATCTTCTTCACCGGGGATACTGTCGTCTTCCTCCGGCGCGGGTGCGGGCGGGGTGGCAACGGCGATGTCGTCCTGCTCCAATAAGCCCAGAGACAGCGAAACAGTCAGTTCCTCACCGTCACGCCAAAGTACGACGCGCACTTGCTTACCCACGGGGGTCTGCGCCACCATCAGCGGCAGATCACGGGCATTTTTGACGTCCTTGCCGTCAAATTTGATGATCACGTCACCCGGTTCGATCCCGGCATCCTTCGCAGGGCCCGTCTCAATCAACGAGCGCACCAGCGCGCCTCGTGGATCGTCCATACCCAGAACTTCGGCTTCATCTACACCCACCGGCATAATCCGCGTGCCCAAGAAGCCACGGCGCACTTCGCCACGCGTGGCCAGTTGGTCCACGATGGTCTTGGCGATATTCGACGGGATGGCAAAACCAATGCCCACAGACCCGCCTGAGGGCGAGAAAATCGCTGTGTTCACACCGACGACACGGCCTTCGATGTCAAAGGAAGGACCGCCTGAGTTGCCACGGTTGATCGATGCGTCGGTCTGAATGAAGCTGTCATAGGGGCCTGAGCGAATGTCGCGGGCTTTGGCTGAGATGATGCCTGCTGTCACTGTGGAGCCAAGACCAAACGGATTACCGATCGCCACGATCCAGTCACCCACGCGCGCCTCGTCGCTGTCGGACCACTCCGTCGCGACCAGATCCACATCTCCGGGCTCAATTTTGACCACGGCGAGGTCGGTACTCTCATCCGTGCCCAACAACGTCCCTTCGAATTGGGTGTCATCGTGGAGGGTAATCGTAATCGTTTCCGCGCCGGCTACGACGTGGTTGTTCGTAACAATGATGCCACTTTCATCGATGATGAATCCTGACCCGAGTGACTGCGCCCGGCGTCCATTGGGTTCCGGCAGTGGCGCCGGACGTCCGAACTGTTCCATGAAGTCGCGGAACTGCTGGAACTCCTCCGAATCAAGCGGATTGCGGCTGGCGGCGGCTGATGTCGAAACGTTAACGACTGTTGGCAGCAATTCTTCGACGATATCGGCAAAGCTGTCCGGCGCAGGTTTTGCGTTGGCAACCGGGGCCGTTGCGACGACGGCCAGTGCCATCAAACCAAAGCTGGCGCGCACACTGTTGAGGCTCATCAAGCCAAAGTGTCTCATGCGTTTCACTCCTAAAAACTGAAAATTAGTTATTCTGCTAGAAAGACGGCCTTCGTTTGGTGAGTCCGCCCTGTCACGCCTCAGAAATTGGGGTCAATTGTGTCTGAACCTAGACCAATAACGGTCGAAATCCCGGACTTCACCAAAGGGTGAGGACCAGTGAATGCAGGCTCTGCCTTTGTGAATGTGGCGATGCTGCCAAATGAGGCAAGTGTCTCGATCCCGCATAGGGACAAAAAAGACGATCCCCCTGACTGAACCGGGGGATCGTTTCCTAAATCAGCTTTACTGCAGCAAATTTGGGCTTTGCAATGACTTCAGGAAGTCATTGTCGGTCGTCAGAATCAGGGACTTTTCATCCGTGGCAATCGACTCCCGATAGGACTGCATAGAACGCCAGAAGGTATAGAACTCAACATCTTGGCCATGGGCCGCGTTAAGCAACCGGGCAGCTTCCGCTTCAGCTTCACCACGCATGATGGCGGCCGTTGCGTTGGCTTCTGCGACGCGGGTTCTGGCTTCCTGGTTCGCCGTAGCGCGCAAGCGCTCACCTTCTGCGGAACCGTTGGAGAGTTCTGACTTGTAGGTATCCAGCAAGTCCGCAGACATTTCATTAAACGCAAAGGGCAGGTTTTCCGCCACGAAGTCAGCGCGGCCGATGCGAATATCCACCACGTCAATCCCGAGCTGTCCCATCTTGTCGGAAATACTGGACCGCACTTCCAACAGCAACTGATCCCGCTGATCAGAGAGAACCGTTGACAGGTTCACCGAGCGCAAGGCTTCGGAGAGGCTGTCTTTGGACGCCTGCTCAACCTGCTGAACGCTCAGCAGATCATTGGTGTTACGGACATAGGTGATGGGATCGGTGATCCTGTAACGGACGTAGTAATCGACATCCAGACGGGTATCGTCGGACAGAATGAACTGCTCGATTTCCGGGTCGGTGGCCAGCACGCGCTTTTCGATAAAATCAACTGAGCCAAACGGCGTAGGCAATTTGAAGCTCAGCCCAGAGTCGGTCTGGGCCCGCTGAATTGCGTTAAATGATCGGATGACGGCCTGCTGGTCTTCGCGCACGACGACCACGGCGGACAAAGCCCAAAGAACGGCAACAATAACGCCGGCAACGGGGATAAGAATTCGGTTCATGACTTCAGGTCTCCGTTTTCGCTTATTGGTTCAAAGGGCTAATGGGAAGCAGAGGCAAAGCGTCGCCGCCCAAAGCTTCATCGATAATCGTCATGTCAGCGTTGGTCAGGACATCTTGCATGGTATCGAGGTACAGGCGCTGAACGGTCACATCTGGTGCTTCCTGATAGGCCGAGAGAACCTGCGTAAACCGCTCCGCTTCACCGCGCGCCGCAGCGACGGTCTCGTTCTTGAAGGCTGTCGCTTCTTGCAGAACCTTATCCACCGTACCCTGGGCCTCATTGGTCACGCGGGTCGCTTCAGCTTGCGCCTTGTTGATGATTTCGTTCTTGGTCTTTTCAGCGTTTTTCACCGCGTTGTAAGACGGCAGAACCGCCAGCGGTGGCTGAGCGTAGGGGACGTCAACACGTACCACGTTGATCCCGGCACCATATTCATCGAGCAGGGCTTGCAACTGGGTTTCGATGTCGATGGCCAGACCGGTACGGTCAACCACCTCATCCAAATCCCGCGTCGCCACAGCTGAGCGCAGCGCGGCTTCGGCCGCCAGCTTGATGGTTTCGGTCGGATCAACCGAGTTCAGGCCGCCCAGGCCCTCGGAAGGGTCCTTGACGTTGAACAGGAAGTCTTGCGCGTTGTTGACATTCCAGAAGACGTTGACATCAACATCGGCGATTTTGCCTTCGTTGGTGAGCATGAGATTCTGGTTCAATCGTCCTCGGGTTTCGTTCTGCAGCTCCTGAAGAACCACGTTCGGCTCAACGAAATCCTCTTCGGTCAGCGTTTCCGTTGTGGAACTGGCCCGCGGGTTAGACTGTGCCAGGCGCTGGTTGCGGCGTTCGATGATGGCAGAAACGTCAACACGTTCGCCATTTGCACCGACCGGTGTTTCCCGCTGTTGGAGCACGTTGACCACGAAGCTGCGCTGCAAGGGTGCCAGCGGTTGAATTTGCAGACCTTCGCCCTTGGTCGTCTGGTACTGACCAAGGAAGGTTACGACCAGCTGCTGCGAAGGCGATACCAGACGCACACCGCCGGCGTTCCACCAGACGACAGCAAAAGCCGCGATCAGACCGAGGATAATCAGGGGAAGCGGCAGATTGCGCGGGAACCCGCCCGGTGCCTGACGACGTCCGCCGCCGCCACTACCGCCGCCGCCAAGGTTACGGCGGGCCCGGTTGAACAGCTCTTCGACATTGGCATTACCGCCACCGCTGCTTCCGCTGTTGTTGCCGTCGCCTCCATTGGACCCGCCACCCCACGGGCCCTGTCCGCCCGAGCCGGGACGATTGCCGCCGCCGTTATTGCCGGAACCACCCCATGGTCCTTTGCCACCGCCACCCCACGGGCCGGACCCGTTGGAGCTCTGGTTCAGGTTGGAGTTATCGCCACCCAAATCTGACATCAACATTTCCCTAAATCATCGCTAGTGTTCGCGCCTGCCTTTTCGAGGCGCATCTTTGACCCGAAACGTGGGGTCTGCGGGAGTTAATTCAAGCTGGCGGGATATCCAACATCAAAGGAATCGTCGCCTGTAGGTTAAATAAGCCGTGCAGGAGCGTCGGCGCGATCAGCGAGCCTGTGCGCTCAAACAGCAGCGCCGAGAGCATTCCCAACGTGAAAATCATCGCCAAAGCCCGCAATCCCCAATGCCAGCCCAGCGCGTCCACGTAGGGCGCGTGAAAAGCAGCGAAGACGAGCGAGCTGAAGATTGCCGCGTCCACAAACCGCAGGCGTTGCCGTGCCCATCCAAAGAACAAACCGCGGAAAATCATTTCCTCAAGCAAGGGTGCGAGGATGACCAGAGCGGCGAAAACCAGCAGCTCAAATACCAGAGCGCCCCGCGGATGGAAGGCGGCGAAGAAGGTATCGCGCAGGTCAGTCGAGTTTGCCGGGTCGTAGCCGAACATGAACAGCGGCTGGATAAAGATTGAAACGCCTAGTACGCCGCCAACAAACAGGAAATCCGTGCGCACCGGCACCCAGAACCCAAACCGCTCCCAGCTGTAGCGCCCGCTTTGCCCCACGAGAAACAGAGCGGCTATCAGCGCCAGACTGAGCAGAACTTCTGTGGTGATCGTGGCGTGGCTGGGTACGTCAGGCACCCAAACGCTGCGAATCAGGCCCTGCACCAGAATCGAAATCGGCGTCAGCAACAGCAGCACACCGAGCACAAGCCCCACGTGCCCCGCCGGAATCATCATGCCATGATCAGCCGGGCCAAATGCAGCGGTTCTGTAGGGGTTTGGCGGGGTCGGGTCGACCATAGCGCTAGTTGCTCAACCCCAATGCAGCCTGCAACTCCCGCCACTCACGCGCGGACATGCCGCAGTTCTCCACTGTAACCTTTTCACCGCTGACCATGCGCCGGACAGCGGCAACCATGGGACCAGAGAGCGAAAAGCTGTTCAGGCGGTAGTCCTCAAAGGCCTTGGCCGTCAGCGGCACCCAATCGCGCACCATGTCATACATGACGTCAGCGAAGGCGCGGATTTCGTACTGTGCATGCGGGTCCATGCGCAGGCTCAGGAAGTGGATCAGGTTGTGCAGATCGACTTTCCAGTACCACTGAGTATAGGCCGAGAGCGGTAAGGTCATGCGCGCCAGTTCCCGCGCCAGGCCTTGCTTGTCATCATTAATGATGCGCCCGTCCTGGCGCTCGTTCAGCAACGTCTCATAGCGGTCATAGGAACGCACGGCGTCGGCTTTGAGCATTTCCAAAACGTCATTCGCTTCCTCATCCCGCAGCACGTCACCGCGCCCCTGATTGTTGATCTCGCTCTGAGCGGCGAGATGTTCGGGGGCTGGAATGTAGAATTCCCGGTCGAGCATGGAGTAGCGGGCCGAGTATTCGTTTACGTTGGCTGTCCGGTGACGAATCCATTGGCGAGCGACAAAGATGGGCAGCTTGATGTGGAACTTGATTTCGCACATCTCAAACGGTGTCGAGTGGCGATGCCGCATGAGGTAGCGGATCAACCCTTCGTCATTGCGCACTGATTTCGTGCCCTTGCCATAGGAAACACGGGCAGCCTGCACGATGGATGTATCGTCCCCCATGTAGTCAACCACCCGGACAAAGCCGTGATCGAGCACTGGGAAAATCTTGTATAGCCGATCCTCAAGGGCGCTCGACGTTACCCGCGAAGTTGGGCGGGTAAAGGCGCGGAGCTCTTCGATCTCAAGGTCGATGCTGCGGTCTTGGTCTGTTTTGTCACTCATAATCAGATAGCAGTAGCCAATTCCGAAGCCGCTGCAAACGCACATTCAGACATAGCGCGTTGTCTTTAAGAGCGGTAAGCGCGCTATCCAATTGCAAGCACGTCGAAAACCCTTATATTGAAAGGCGAGCCTCGCTCTATGGCAATAAACCAAGCAGGTAATAGATGTTGCGGACCCGGGGGCGGTACCCGGCGCCTCCACCAAAGAGCCAATTC
>PAFB01000066.1 GCA_002700865.1 Rhodospirillaceae bacterium | reverse complement strand
TCTTCCAGCGAGCTCACCCGATAAGACACCAACCCACCCTCGGTCTCGATGGTTTCGAGCACGAAGGGCGCGTAGGTTTCGACCTCCTCGGCGTCGGTTTCCGTGCCTTCCGTAAAGGGGTCGTCTTCGTCGCGGATGGTGGTGGCAATGTCGGCGAAAGCAGCGCCCATTTCCGAGCCCTGCTGGCGATCTGAGCCAAACAGGGATTTGATGATTTGTTTCATAGTTGGTGGGACAGAACCGGATAAACCAGCCCGGTCCTGCCCGCCTTTCATTTCGTTTTCAGTCACCTGAACCCTGTTGGGTTACAGGTCAGCGTACACATGCGTTTCGCCTTTGCCGCCGGGATGGCAAACAGCGCCCTTTTCCGCCGAGCCAACAGTCTGGGCATAGCGCCAGATGGCTCCTGCGTTGTAGTTGTGCGACCGAGGCTTCCACTCACCGCGCCGACGTTCCATTTCCTCGTCCGACAAATCGACAGTCATGGACCCGGAAACGGCATCAATCGAGATCATGTCGCCGTTCTGCAGCAGACCAATCGGCCCGCCAACAGCCGCTTCGGGCCCTACGTGACCAACACAGAAACCGCGGGTTGCGCCGGAGAAGCGGCCATCGGTGATCAGCGCGACCTTATCGCCTCGACCCTGCCCGTAGATTGCTGCCGTTGTGGAGAGCATCTCGCGCATGCCCGGACCACCCTTAGGGCCTTCGTTGCGGATGACCAGAACTTCACCGTCCTGATAATCGCCTTTTTGCACGGCGGCAAAGCAGTCTTCCTCGCACTCAAAGACCCGCGCTGGGCCGGTGAAGCTCTGTCGCTCCATCCCGGCAACCTTCACAATAGCCCCTTCTGGAGCGAGGTTACCGCGCAGGCCGACAACGCCGCCGGTCGGCGTGATCGCATTGGATACAGGGTAAACGATTTTGTTGCCTTCAGGGAACTTAACCTGCTCGTGGTTCTCGCCGATGGTCTTGCCTGTCGCTGTGATGCAGTCGGTGTGGATGTAACCGCCTTCGATCAGCGCCTTGATCACGATAGGCACGCCGCCGATTTCAAACAGATCTTTGGCGACATATTTTCCGCCAGGCTTCAGATCGGCAATGTAAGGGGTATCTCGGAAGATGTCGCAAACGTCATGCAGGTCAAAGTCGATACCGCACTCATGCGCAATCGCGGGCAAGTGCAGCCCCGCGTTGGTGGAGCCACCCGTCGCCGCCACAACGCGCGCGGCGTTCTCCAGCGACTTCCGCGTGACAACATCGCGGGGCCGGAGGTTAATTTCGATCAGCTTCATCACCGCCTCGCCCGACTTGTGGGCGAAGGTGTCGCGAATTTCATAGGGGGCGGGTGCGCCCGCCGAATGCGGCAGCGCCAGGCCAATGGCTTCGGATACGCACGCCATGGTGTTGGCGGTAAACTGCGCACCGCAGGAGCCTGCTGACGGACAGGCCATGCATTCCAGCAAGTGCAGGTCTTCGTCAGACATTTCGCCGACAGCATGCTGACCCACAGCCTCGAACAAGTCCTGAACCGTCACGTCGCGGCCCTTGAACGTCCCCGGCAGGATTGAGCCACCGTAGAGGAATACGGACGGCACGTTCAGCCGAACCATAGCCATCATCATCCCCGGCAGCGACTTGTCACACCCGGCAAGGCCGACCAAACCATCGTAGCAGTGACCGCGCATGGTCAATTCTACGGAGTCAGCGATCACCTCCCGCGACACCAGCGAAGACTTCATGCCCTCGTGCCCCATCGCAATTCCATCGGTCACGGTGATGGTTGTGAACTCGCGTGGCGTCCCGTGGGCGTGCTCGACGCCGCGCTTGACCACCTGAGCCTGCCGCGACAACGAGATGTTGCAGGGCGCAGCCTCGTTCCAGGTTGTTGCCACGCCGATCAGCGGCTGTGCGATTTCGTCGTCGCCCAACCCCATAGCGTGCAGATAGGAGCGGTGCGGTGCCCGCTCTGGGCCCATCGTGGTGTGACGACTAGGCAGTTTTGACTTATCGATCTTTTTGTCAGCGCCCATGGTTCCGGACGTCCTCCCCTGAATGAATCAGCTAAATCTGTTGCGACGCGCTTAAGACGCCGTTTCACGTACTTTTGTTGTAAAGGCCCCCGCCAAGCTTGGCAATTCAGCGCACTAATATCAGCCCAGCCTTGACCTGAAACGGTCAAAGCGCCACTCCTTTTGTTGATGTCGAGCGAAAACCAAACATTTTTGCGCCAGGATTGGTCCCAGATTGAGCGGGTCTTTTACATGACCGCCCCGGCGCCGTGTCCGTATCTGCCCAACCGCACTGAGCGGAAGCTGATCACGGCGCTTGACCATGGCGATGACGAAGCCTTTGACGCGCTGAGCTGGTCCGGCTTTCGTCGCAGTCATGAAATCGCATACCGACCCGCCTGCCCTTCGTGCAATGCCTGCAAGTCCGCGCGGATTGATGTTGCCTCGCACCAGCCTTCGCGCACTCACCGTAAGATCATCAACCGCAACCGCGATCTGGTGCGCTCGGTTCGTGTCAACGAAGCCACCCCAGAGCACTGGGAGTTGTTTGACCGCTACATCCGCGCCCGGCACGGTGTCTCGGAGATGGCGCTGATGACGCCTGATGACCTGCGTATGATGATCGATCAGTCCACCGTTGATACCGGTTTGCTGGAATGGCGGGACGGTGAGGGAAGGCTCAAAGCCTGCATGCTCTTTGATGCCATGGAAGATGGGCTGTCGGCGGTGTATTCGTTCTTTTGCCCCGAAGAAAGCCGCCGCTCACTGGGAACTTTTTGCATTCTGGACACCGTTGAGCACCTGCGTCTTCTCGACCTGCCAAAGTTCTATCTCGGCTACTGGATCAAGGGATCGGACACCATGGCGTACAAGATTGCCTTCTCCGGCGTTGAAATTCATCACAATGGGCGGTGGCAAGCGGTTGAATCGCCGCAATCTTCGTCCTAATTGTCTGTGGCCCGTTTAATCAACCGTCGCACTTCAGGAACCGCTATGCCCGGCCTTACTAGCCCCTTCAACCGTCTGCTCGGCATTTTCGCACTTTTATTGGCAACGGGGCTGGGAACAGCCGGAATTGCTTTCGGCGCTGAGGCGGGTCATGGCGGGCATCATCTGCCGGGCAAGGAGCTCGATCTGATCTGGGTTCTGCCGTTTGCGGGTATCCTGCTTTCCATCGCGTTCATGCCCTTGTTCCTGCCGCGCATCTGGCACCATCACTTCGGCAAGATCAGTGCCTTCTGGGCCCTGTGTTTTCTGGTGCCCTGCTTATTGGTCTACGGCTTCCAGACCACGTCGTTTCTGGCGTGGGAGACGTTCATGCATGAGTATCTGCCGTTCATCATTCTGCTGTTTGCGCTGTTTACCGTGTCAGGCGGGGTGCGCATCAAGGGCTCGCTGGTTGGAACACCGGTCCTGAACACCGGGATTCTTGCCATCGGTACAGTGCTGGCATCGTTTATGGGTACCACCGGCGCCGCCATGCTGCTGATCCGCCCGCTGTGCCGGGCCAATGATCACCGCAAGCATCGCGTTCATACCGTTGTTTTCTTCATCTTCCTGGTCGCCAATATTGGCGGCTCGCTGTCACCGCTGGGAGATCCGCCGCTGTTCCTGGGCTTTCTGAAAGGCGTCAGCTTCTTCTGGCCCACCACAGCAATGTTCCTGCCCATGCTGATCCTGTCGATCCTGCTGCTCGTAATCTACTTTGTGCTCGACACGTTCCTGCACCGCCGGGAAGACGAAACTGTGCCGATGAACAATATTGAAACTGGCAAGGAAGGCGAGAAGTTCGGGCTGGAAGGCAGCGTCAACCTGCTGCTGCTCGCCGGGGTGGTTGGCTTCGTGCTGTACTCTGGTTTTGCCGACGACCTGCCCGCACCCTTTGGCACCACGGCGCATTTCTTGATCTACGACGTGGATATCAAGCTTGCCAATCTGATCCGCGACTTTGGCCTGGTTGGACTGGCAGGGCTGTCGCTGCTGCTCACGGTCAACGAGAGCCGGCGGCTCAACGGGTTCACGTGGTTCCCAATCATCGAAGTCGCCACGCTCTTCGCCGGTATTTTCATGACCATCATCCCAGCCCTTTCGATCCTGCGCGCAGGCTCTGAAGGCGCGCTTGGCTGGGTCATTGATGGGGTTACCCAAGCTGACGGAACACCGTTCAATGCAGCCTATTTCTGGGCAACCGGGGTGCTTTCCAGCTTCCTCGACAACGCGCCGACCTATCTGGTGTTCTTCAACACCGCAGGCGGCGACCCGGAGCAACTCATGGGTGAACTCAGCGGGACGCTGCTGGCGATTTCGGCGGGTGCTGTGTTTATGGGGGCGGTTACCTACATCGGTAACGCGCCCAACTTCATGGTGCGGTCGATTGCCGAAGATCGGGGGATCAAGATGCCGTCCTTCTTTGGCTATATGGCCTGGTCGGTTGGTATTCTGATGCCGCTGTTTGTGCTCATCACCTTCCTGTTCTTCAACCCGTTGACCAGCGGCTAAAGAAAGGCCGGCACGGTCAGATTTTCAGCGCCGTGCTTTCTTTGATGACCTCCATCGACAGGCTGGAGGTCACATTGAACAGGTTAATCCGCCCGATAAACCGCTTGTAGAACAAATCATAGTCGCGGGTGCTCGCGACTCTGATTTTCATTATGTAATCGACATCCCCGGCCAAGCGATGGCATTCTAGGATCTCGGGCATTTCATTTACAATCTCCGTAAAGCGACCCAACCAGTCACTGGTATGCTGATCGGTACGAATGGCGATGAAAAAGGTCTCAGGCAAGCCAATCGCGTCGCCGTTCAAGATCGCCACTTCCCGATCTATGACCCCAGCGGCTTTCAGCTTTTTGATCCGGTTCCAGACAGGAGATTTTGTTGAACCAATCTGACGGGCGATTTCTTCCAAAGGCAGGGTCGCATCGTGCTGAATCAGGCGGAGAATTTTCCGGTCTGTGTCGTCAAATTGCATTTTTATTCTTTCCAAGGCCTTTTTCAGAAAAAAACATACGGTGATTGCGCTGAAAATGAAAATGAATTTCGGAAATGTGCATTTTTGTGGGAATCCATCAGCGCGACAGGCATCAGGGTAAGGTCTCCACCTGAAACCCAGCGGCTCAAACATGCTTCACAAGCCCGACCTCCTCGATCACCACCACAGCGACTCATCCCCTGAACAGGCGTCACAAACCGCTCCTGACTGGTCCGTGCAATCGCAGCTTATCCACCACGGGATGGAACGCTCCGGTTTTGGAGAGACTGCGGAAGCGCTCTATCTCACCTCTGGCTATGTCTATACCAGCGCCGAACAGGCTGAAGCCCGCTTCAAGGGGGATGATCAGGGCTACATCTATTCCCGCTATGGCAACCCTACCGTCAGCCTGTTCGAGCACCGCCTCGCCGCGCTGGAAGGGACCGAGCGCTGCGTGGCCGTTGCCAGCGGAATGGCGGCGATGCATGCGGCTTTGGCCTGCCGTTTGTCCTCCGGTGACCACATCGTCGCCTCCAAAGCGCTGTTTGGCTCGTGCTTGCAGATTATCACAGGGGTTCTGCCCCGCTATGGCGTGTCCTACACGCTGGTTGACGGCACTGACCTGAGCGCTTGGCAGACCGCGATTACCCCGCGCACCAAGGTTTTCTTCTGCGAAACCCCCGCCAATCCAACACTCTCGCTCGTCGATATTCAGGCCGTGGCACAGATTGCCCGGGCGGCGCAGATTACCTTTGTGGTCGACAACGCCTTTGCCTCTCCCGTAGTCCAGCGCGCGGCACCACTGGGCGCCGATGTCATTACCTATTCGGCGACCAAACATATCGATGGACAGGGGCGCTGTTTGGGCGGGGCGGTGTGCTGTTCAGAGGCATTTTTCTCGGAGTATCTGCAGCCCTACGTTCGACACACCGGCCCCTCGCTGAGCCCGTTCAATGCCTGGACTTTGGCCAAGGCACTCGAAACGCTTGATTTGCGGGTATCGCGGATGGCGGATAGTGCGTTGCTGATCGCTGAGTTCCTCGAGGAACACAGCGCTGTGGACCGGGTCTCCTACCCCGGCCTGCCAAGCCACCCCCAAGGCGAAATTGCCAAGAAGCAGATGCGTAATGGTGGGACACTCGTGGCTTTTCAGGTGCAGGGCGGCAAAGCTGACGCCTTTGAGGTACTGAACGCCCTCCGCCTGATCAAGATTTCGAACAATCTGGGCGACAGTAAATCGCTCGTAACCCACCCCGCAACCACTACGCACCGCGTCCTCAGCGAAGAAGATCGGTGGGCAGTGGGCATATCAAGTTCGATGGTTCGGTTGAGCGTTGGCCTCGAAGCACCTCAGGACCTGATCACCGACCTTGATCAAGCGCTGTCCAGGCTGGGTTAGCCCCAGCCCGACACCGTTTCTTTAGCCCGCGGCTTATCAGACCCCAAACAGTAAGCGGCTTGGGTCCTCGATGGCTTCTTTGACCTTCACAAGGAAAGTCACCGCCTCGCGTCCATCAATGATGCGATGGTCGTAAGACAGCGCCAAGTACATCATCGGTCGAATGACCACTTCGCCGTTTATTGCAACGGGGCGGTCTTCGATCTTGTGCATCCCCAGAATAGCGCTCTGCGGCTGGTTCAGGAGCGGTGTGGAGAGCATGGAGCCATAAACACCGCCGTTGGAGATGGTAAAGGTGCCACCGGACATTTCTGCCATGGACAGCTTGCCGTCTCGCGCACGTTTGCCAAAGTCAGCGATGGTGCCCTCGATATCGGCAAAACCCATGCGGTCGGCGTCACGAATAACGGGCACAACCAACCCATTTTCAGTCCCGACGGCCACACCAATGTTGTAGTAATTCTTATAAATGATGTCGGTGCCGTATATCTCAGCGTTTACCGCTGGCAGTTCCTGCAGCGCGGCTACACAGGCCTTGGCGAAAAACGACATGAAACCAAGCTTGATGCCGTATTTTTTGACGAACGCGTCCTGATGCGTTTTCCGCAGCGCCATAATGGCCGACATGTCAACGTCGTTGAAGGTGGTCAGCATGGCCGCTGTATCCTGCGCTTCCTTCAACCGGCGCGCGATGGTCTGGCGCAACCGTGACATCCGAACCACCTCTTCCTGCCCACCCGGCTGGCGCGGTGGCAATTCGTCGGTAGGGGTCAGGGCGGAGGACTTGGCGGAAACAGCGCTGGAAACGTGACCCGCGGGCCAAGAACCCGCCTTTGCCGCCTTGAGCGCCTCTGACGGCATGACCCGTGCGCCACCAGATGCTGGGGCAGAGGTTGGTGGCTTTGCTGCGACTGGAGCGGGCGCGGGAGCTGGAGTTGGAGCGGCGGCAGGCGCTTGAGCTGGTGCTGACGCCGCGGCAGGAGCCGAGGCCGCCGGAGCAGCGCCTTCTTCCATCAGCCCCAGAATGGCCCCAACCTCCACGGTCGCGCCTTCCTCTGCGCTGACAGAGGCCACAACCCCATGAGCCGGGGCACCGACTTCGAGCGTAACCTTGTCCGTTTCCAGTTCTACCAGAGGCTCATCCTGCGCCACTGCTTCGCCTGGCTGCTTAAGCCATTGAGCGACGGTCGCTTCAGTAACGGATTCGCCCAAAACCGGGACAACGATTTCTACAGCCATTCGCTGTTTTCCTTTTTCTTTCAATGCGCGACTAGCGTCGCTTTATCGGTCCAACCAGAGCCGCTTCGACCAAAGCTGCCTGCTGTTTCTTGTGCAGTGATCCTGATCCTGTTGCCGGGGAAGCAGCAGCGTCACGGCCTGCGTAGCCCGCACGTCCTGCGGCTGCACCCACCTGCTCCAGCACGTCCTCGATGTAAGGATCAACGTGGGTCCAGGCGCCCATATTCTTTGGCTCTTCCTGACACCAGACGAATTCACAGTGCTTGAAATCTTCCAATTCTTCAGCAAGGGCGATGCTCGGGAAGGGGTAGAGCTGCTCAACACGGATCAGGTGAACATGCTCCAACCCCCGCTGCTCACGCTCTTCGAGCAAGTCGTAGTAGACCTTGCCGGAACACAGCACCACGCGCTTAGCATCCTTGCGGACTTTCTTATCCATCGAGCGGTCTTCCAACAGAATCCGATGGAAGGTCGAGCCGTTCATGAAGTCTTCTTTCGACGACACACACCGCTTGTGCCGCAGCAGTGATTTCGGGGTCATCAGCACCAAAGGCTTACGGAAATCACGGCGCAGTTGGCGACGCAGGATGTGGAAGTAGTTGGCCGGCGTGGTGCAGTTGGCGACCTGCCAGTTGTCTTCCCCACACATTTGCAAATACCGCTCAAGCCGTGCCGAAGAATGCTCCGGCCCCTGCCCCTCGTAACCATGCGGCAGCAGCATGACTAACCCGGACATCCGCAGCCACTTCGCTTCGGCGGAGGAGATGAACTGGTCGATGATGATTTGCGCACCGTTGGAAAAGTCGCCGAACTGGGCTTCCCAAAGCGTCAGCGCTTTAGGCTCGGTGTAGGAATAGCCGTACTCGAACCCAAGAACACCAGCCTCAGAAAGCGGGGAATCAATGATTTCCAGTCGTGCCTGACCCTCGCCCAGCGTCATCAGTGGCGTGTGGGTTTCTTCGGTTTCCTGGTCGGTCAGAACCGCGTGCCGCTGCGTAAAGGTACCGCGCCGCACGTCCTGTCCTGAGAACCGGATCGGCGCGCCTTCCATCAACAGCGAGCCAAAGGCCATGGACTCAGCGGTCGCCCAGTCAAAGCCCTCGCCCGTCTCAAACATCTCCCGCTTGCTGTCCATCAACCGGACAACCTTTTTATTGGGAACGAAGTTTTCCGGCATGGAGGGCAGTTGCTCAGCCAGAACCATCCACTGCTCGACCGATAGCCCCGTTTTGCCTCTGCGCGGCCCGTCTTCAGCGCGCTTGAGCCCTTGCCACGAACCGCCCAGCCAATCAGCGCTGTTGGGCTTGTAGGACTGTGCCGCCTCGAACTCTTCAGCCATTAAGCCTTGAAAGTCATCGTGGATTTTCTGCGCTTCGGCCGCTGTTACGAGGTTTTCGGCGGCGAGTTTGTCGGCGTAGAGCTTGCGCGTCGGGGTCTGGCGTTTGATCTGCTTGTACATGAGCGGTTGCGTGAAAGCAGGCTCGTCACCTTCATTGTGACCAAACCGCCGGTAGCAGAACATGTCGATAACCACGTCCTGCTTGAACTCCTGCCGGAATTCAGTCGCGATCCGGGCGACGTGGACAACGGCCTCAGGATCGTCGCCGTTGACATGGAAAATCGGCGCTTCGATGGCTTTGGCGATATCGGTACAGTACGGGCCGGGCCGGGCGTTTACCGGGTTGGTGGTGAAACCAATCTGGTTGTTGATGATGAAGTTAATCACCCCGCCGGTCCGATACCCCTTGAGCCCCGTCAAATCCAAAACTTCGGGTACCAGCCCCTGTCCTGCGAAGGCTGCGTCACCATGGATCAAGATGGGCATGACCTTGGTCCGCTCATTATCGCCGTGCTGATCCTGCTTGGCCCGCGTTTTACCGACCACAACCGGATTGACGGCTTCTAGATGCGAAGGGTTTGGATTGAGCGACAGATGCACGGTCTCACCGTCAAACTCGCGGTCAGCAGACGAACCCAGATGGTACTTCACATCACCCGAAGCGTTGATGTCATCGGGGAAGGCAAAGCCGCCCAGGAACTCATTCAGGATCGCGCGATAGGGCTTGTTCATGAAGTTGGCCAGCACGTTCAACCGGCCCCGGTGCGCCATCCCCAGCACCACTTCCTTTAGCCCCAACTGCGAACCGCGCTTGAGGATTTGCTCCAGTGCCGGGATCATTGTCTCCCCGCCATCGAGCCCAAAGCGCTTGGTGCCAGGGAATTTCTTGTCTAGGAAGTTTTCAAACCCCTCTGCGTGGGTCAGACGCTCCAGAATGGCCCGCTTACCCATTTCAGTGAAGTCGGTCTTGTTTTCAATGCCCTCGATCCGCTCCTGCACCCATGCCTTTTGCACCGGGTCGGTGATGTGCATGAACTCCACACCAATCTTCCCACAGTAAGTCGCACGGCAGCGGTCCAGAATCTGTTGCACCGTCGCGTACTCGCCCAGTCCCAGCACGTTGTTGATATAAACGTCCCGGTCCATATCTGTGGGGGCAAAGCCATAAGTGGTCGGATCAAGTTCAATATGCTCTTCCCGCTTTTTCAGCCCCAGCGGGTCAAGGTCAGCCAGCAGATGCCCCCGAATGCGGTACGCGCGAATCATCATCAGCGCGGCAACGGAGTCCTGCGTCGCGCGCTTGGCGGCGTCGGCGTCTATACCGGCGTTGGATTGCCCCTTCTTTTTCGCTGCTTCTGCGGCCAATGCCTCGTCTTCAGCACTGATTGCACCAACAATGCGCGTGTCTCTCGCCTGCCAGCTTGGCCCGTGAAAATCACCAAAAAGCGCCGCTTCATCGTCGCTAAGCGTGGCAAAGAACTCCTGCCAGTTTGAATCTACAGCAGTCGGATTTTGCGTATAGAGGGCAAACAGATCGGCAATATAAGAGGCATTGGCGCCCGTGAGCGCGGAGAGGGGGTCGTCGTACGTGGCTGCTTCACCAGCCTGATCCAGCGGAGCCATTGGTTTCCTGTCTCTACAATGGTGTGAACCGGCAGAAATAGGCGGCTCACAGGGAAGCAAAGAATATCGCTCTTTAGATGTACGCCTCTCTGCACCGAATTAAAAGCGTCGCTTCCTGCCTGATCCGCGACCGCTGCAAGGCCCCCTGTGCATGGCTTGCGCTCTGAACTCAAGAAACGGGTGAAGGACTCCATAGAATCGATTCTCGAATCTGAATTTGCATTATGCGAACACCGGTCCGCTCCGGACGCGATAACGGCTCCTTACGCGACCAGAGGGCTAAAAACCCATCGTAATCATGGACTTAAGAGCGAATTTGTCACCTCTAGTGCGAGAAACTATGCGCTCGTCATGCTTGTAAACGGTCGCCCCAGAGTGGGTGATTTGCAATTTGCTGCGGGCCTACCCGGGAATTTTCTACCGGGTCGCACTAAGATTTAAGGGACGACGCAATGCGACGTTTTCTGCACCAGAGTTCAACCGCACTGGCCATGACGGCCTTCACTCTCCTGTTGGGGTGTGAAGCGATGGAAAATGGCGAAGTCGCCTCGCAGCGCCTGCTTAAAGGACATGCTTTCCACGGTGAAGGTGAGTACGTCGATCTCGCCAGTTCGACGATTGCACGACCCTTTAACCAACCAACGATTGGCACCTCTGACGCCCTCAATGACTACTTGTGGAACAACTCGGTGCGGGCACTGATTGTCTCGCGCGGTGATGAAGTCGTTTTGGAATCCTACACCGGAGAGCATGACGAAACCACGCTTTGGAACATGCACGGCATCAGCACGACCATGATTGCAACCACTGTCGGTGCGGCGATCAAAGAGGGTAAGATCCAGTCTGCGGATGAGTATGTATCCCTGCACCTGCCAGCCTATGGCGGTTCCGGGCTGACGTGGCGGCATCTGCTGACCATGACGCCGAACCTGAAATACCGGGAGACCCCGTTCTCCCCGGTTTCACAAACCGCTCGCCTGTTCACGGATGACGACTTTTCTGACCTGGTTGAAGAACCCGAGTTCAGCACCGCGCTGCAACCGGGTGATGAGTTCCAGTATAGCTCGCTAACGGCCCAGATCATGGCCGAAGGGCTCGAAGCAATCTACGACGCGCCGATTGAACGCATTGTTACCAACGAAGTGTGGTTCCCGATGCGCTCAGAGTTAGCGGCGAAGTGGTCAATTTCAGAAGAAGACCGACAGGCCCGCGCAGGCTACGGCTTGTACATGACTTCACGCGATATGTGGCGGCTGGGACGGTTCCTGGCCACTGACGTGAAACATCAGGTTGACCCTGAGTTCCTTGCGGAAATGCAGGGCCCCGTGGCCGGACGCGGTCGCTTCTTTAAACGTACCGAATCCCGTTTGTTGTCCGAAGACTGGGGTTACGGTTTTGGAACTTGGTTCGTGAAATTCCCGATGAACGGCAAACTCGTCGCGGGCTACGGATCAATCGGCTTTGGAGGCCAAACCATTTTGAATGTCCCAGCGTACGATATGACGATCGCTGTGATGGCACAGGTTCCTCCTAAAGGCGGTCGGGCTGCGTTTTTCCAGTCGATATTGGAATACGCGCTCAATCAGGAAGGTTGAGGCGAATAATCTGATCCCATTTGCTTCAGCCTACGCTTCTCTTAACTGAAAAGGCGGTCT
>PAFB01000065.1 GCA_002700865.1 Rhodospirillaceae bacterium | reverse complement strand
CAAAACAGGAATTAGTCGCCGTAAAGGGTGAAATTCAGCTTGAAACACGGCAAAAGGAAGATGCATCTCGCAAAATGCAATGCATACGAGTAAAATTTTGCGAAAAGCGATAAAGTTTCATTTTATGGACCACAAGAGTCGGTGTCCCTGATAGTCGTTCGGCTAGCGTGGACCATGGCTCGTGGGGATTGAAGGAAGGTAGATCACTGGTTTCGAGCCGCTAAAACCGGTTTATGGCGCACCAGACGGCATGGAAGACCTTTCAGAGGGTCTCCACGAGGGTCTCGAGGCTCAGTGGTTTCATTTCTGCCAGTAAGCCAGTAACCAGCGCCGCGCAGGCCTCACCACGCCAGTTTGACGGAAACAGAAAGTTGGGCAGGGCGGGCGCCTTCAAAATGATGCGCCGCCAGCTGTGCACCAGCAGGACGCGAAGGACCATGCGGTCCAGCGCTGACATTTCACCGATCAACGCCTTCGCGGCGGCAACCTGGTTAAGCCGCCGTTCCAGATCCTGACAGGCTTGAACCAGCTCGCGCGGGCATAACTGGTTTTGCACCCAGACTGGAACTGGGTTCTCTGGTGACAGGGGCAGCGACAGTGTTTGAGCGTCTGCGGCAGTGTCACTAGGCGGCGTCAGGCTGACGCTTGTGCCATTGGTGAGCGTGTGGAGCGCAGGGTCTGGCTTGCGGCTTCGATGGCTGGGGTCGTGGAGGATCAGCGAGGCTCGCTGCTCGAAAGCAGGCGTGCTGGCGTAGATGATGGTTGAAGCTTGCGCGGCCTGTTGCCGTCCCCAATCCGTCAACGCATGGGTCGAAGCGCGCCCGGTTTTTTGGCTTTCAACCCAGCCTTCCTTGCGAAGCCGATGCAGCGCAACCCGCAGGGCCTCTGGCTTGGCGCCGATCCTTCCCACCAACGCCCCCATCAGCGCCCCGCTGATCCGGGCATCCTCCCGCTGTGCAAGATCGCCAAATATCGTGACCACAAAAGACCACAAGCGCGGGGCCTGACCGTCGGTAAGTGTGCTGAACAGGTGATCAAACAGGCGATCAGCGGATTGGGGGGCGAGGGCTGTCATGGTTGAGTTATGCCACAGCTCCAGCAGCAGACGGGCTGGCAAAGGCGTTCATGGTCAGCAGCTCGTATTCGGCGACGGCGTCGTCGTCCTGGTTGGTCAATCGCACGTGCCAGCGCACCTCGCCATAGTCGTCGTTGCGCGGGGTTTTGTGCTTAACGGTTAGCGCAACTTTGATGGTGTCGCCGGGCTCGACGGGCTTGAGGAAACGCAGGCTGTCCAAGCCCGTATTGGCCAGAACCGGGCCTTCATTGGGTTCAACAAACAAGCCCGCTGCAAAACTCAGCAACAAGTACCCGTGCGCAACGCGGCCGGGAAAGAACGGATTGCGCTTGGCCGCGGCCTCGTCCATGTGCGCGTAAAAGGTATCTCCGGTGAAATGAGCGAAATGCTCGATATCATCCAGCGTCACGGTGCGCGGCTGGCTTTGCAGCGTGTCACCCAGATCGATATCCCCATAGGGCAGGGTAAAGGGGTGCGCTTTGGGTGTGGTCTGGGTGCTGCCCGGAACCCAGCGCTGGTTGATTGCGCTGAGCATGTCGGGGCTCCCCTGGATCGCTGTGCGCTGCATGTAATGCATGATCCCCCGCACACCGCCAAGTTCTTCACTGCCACCCGCGCGCCCCGGTCCGCCGTGAACCATGTGCGGCAAAGGCGAGCCGTGACCGGTTGATTCCTGCATCGACGTTCGGTTGTTGATATAGAGCCGCCCATGAAAAGCCCCCGCGCCGAGCGCCACAGCGCGCGCGGTTTCCGGGTCGTTGGTAATCAGCGAAGCGACCAGCGAGCCCTGGCCCTGATTGGCGGTTTTGATGGCGTGGTTTAGATCGCGATAGCCCATCAGGGTCGCGACCGGTCCAAAGGCTTCGGTTTGGTGGACGGCGGTGGCCTTGTCAGGATCACTGCAGTGCAGCAGCACAGGCGGCACAAAGGCGCCCCGGTCCCGGTCAGCTCCCTCGACCGAAAAGCCTTCAAGATCGCCGACGACGATTTCAGCCTCGGCAGCAAGGCTGCTGATTTTACTGAGCACGTCCTCCCGCTGCGCGCGGGAAACCAACGCGCCCATGGTCGTGGTCTCTGCGGTTGGATCGCCGATGACTGTCTGGCTCAGTCGGGTTTGGAGGGCGTCAATGACCGCTTGTTCCTGCGCTTTGGGTACGATGATCCGGCGAATAGCGGTGCACTTTTGGCCCGCTTTGGTGGTCATCTCGCGGTGCACCTCTTTGACAAACAGATCGAATTCAGGGGTCCCGGGAAGGGCGTCAGGACCGAGGATCGAGGCGTTCAGACTGTCTTGCTCGGCAGCAAAACGGATGGCGTTGGCCAGCACGTTGGGGTGCGCGCGCAGGCTGAGCGCGGTTTGCGCGGAACCGGTAAAGCTCACGGTGTCCTGACAGTCCAGATGATCGAGCATGGTGCCCAATCCACCGGCCACCAGCTGCAAAGCGCCCTCCGGCAAAATCCCGCTGTCCAGAATCAGGCGAACGGCGTGTTCGGTGACGTAACAAGTCGAGGTGGCCGGCTTGACGATGGCGGGCACACCGGCGAGCAAGGTTGGCGCCAGCTTTTCCAGCATACCCCAGACTGGGAAGTTGTAGGCGTTGATGTGAACTGCTGCACCCTGCAGTGGCGTGCAGATGTGCTGGCCGAGAAAGGTGCCGTTGCGGGAGAGCTGCTCAACCTCGCCGTCGAGATAAACCTGAGCATCAGGCAACTCGCGCCGACCTTTGGAGGCATAGACAAACAACGTGCCGATGCCGCCGTCGATGTCGATGAGGTGATCGCGCTGGGTCGCTCCGGTGGCAAAGCTCAGATCGTAGAGGGCTTGCTTGTGCGTACCCAAATGCTGGGCCAGCGCCTTGAGCAGGCGGGCGCGGTCATGAAAGCTCAGCGCACGCAGGGCCGGGCCGCCTCGGGTACGGGCGTAGTCGAGCATATCGGCGGCAGGCAGGCTGGCTTGCCCGGCGCGCGCCATCACCTCACCGGTTACAGCGTTTTCGATGTCACGCGCTTGGCTGTCCGGTGCCAGCCACTGTCCAGCGGCGAAACTGTGTACATGCAGCATAATGACGATCCCTCTTTCGCTTCATCGACCTCGGTCTCGTCGTATTATTGACCTACCGGTCGGTTTTTGTCACCATGATCTTTAGTCATTCTGAGGGGTGAGGCTATGGACGCTCAGAAACGCGCGGAACGCTCTGCGGAACTGATGTGGAACGAGGATCAAGTGTCGCAAAATCTCGGCCTCGTGCTTGAGTCTGTGGGCGAGGGGCGGTCGAGCCTGCGGTTAAGGGCTCAGGCCCAGCACTGCAACGGCCATGGTTCCGTGCATGGCGGCGTGCTGTTCATGCTCGCTGACAGCGCCTCAGCCTTCGCCGGCAATAGCAGGAACCAGCGCGCCGTTTCCCTGAACAACACCATCACCTATCTCAACCCCGCCAAAGCAGGCGACACGCTTCGGGCGGTCTGTGAAGAGCGGGCATTGGAAGGGCGCAACGGCATCTATGACGTCGAAGTGCGCAATCAGGATGGCCAGATTATCGTCCAGTTTCGCGGCATGACCCGCCTGCTGGGCCAGACCTTCTTTGACGAAGAGTAAGCCGTAACAGAACCCTTTTTAAGAGCAAGGAAGCCCGGAGCGCATGAAAGACCTGTCCCCCCAACCCTCTGACCTTGAGCCCATTGAAACCGCCTCCATCGATGAGATCCGGTCGCTGCAGCTCAAGCGTCTCAGGCAGACGCTCAATCACGTTTACGCCAACGTCGAGCACTACCGGAAAAGCTTCGATGCCGCCGGTGTCCATCCCGACGACTTGCGCGAACTCAGTGACCTGTCGCGGTTTCCCTTCACGACCAAAGGCGATCTGCGGGCAAACTATCCCTTTGGCCTGTTCGCGGTCCCGCAGGCGGAGATTTCGCGGGTTCATGCCTCGTCGGGAACGACAGGGAAATCAACCGTTGTTGGCTACACCGCCGGTGATATCGAGGTTTGGGCAACGGTGGTTGCACGCAGCTTGCGCGCGTCGGGTTTGCGCGCGGGTGATATGGTGCACAACGCCTATGGCTATGGGCTGTTCACCGGCGGTTTGGGCGCGCACTACGGGATTGAGAAGTTGGGCGGCACCACGGTTCCGATGGGGGGTGGCCAGACTGAAAAGCAAGTCGAGCTGATCACGGACTTTCAGCCCAAAGGCATCATGGTCACGCCCTCCTATATGCTGAATATCTTGGAGGCTTTCATCAAAGCCGGTCGCGACCCGCGGGAAACTTCGCTGCAGGTTGGTGTCTTTGGCGCGGAACCCTGGACCCACGCAATGCGGTTAGAGGTCGAGCAAGCCTTTGACATGCACGCTGTCGATATTTA
The DNA here is from genome assembly GCA_002700865.1 of Rhodospirillaceae bacterium. GTDB lineage: Bacteria > Pseudomonadota > Alphaproteobacteria > UBA7985 > UBA7985 > UBA7985. The sequence goes on along the minus strand of PAFB01000065.1, from coordinate 8,295 downwards.
CGGCCTGAGCGAAATCATCGGCCCTGGCGTGGCGAATGAATGCGTTGAGACCAAGGACGGCTTGCACGTCTGGGAAGACCATTTCTATCCCGAGATCATTGACCCAGAGACCGGCGAAGTCCTTCCCGACGGCGAAGAGGGCGAGTTGGTTTTCACCACGCTGACTAAAGAAGCCATGCCGATGATCCGGTACCGAACCCACGACCTGACGCGGTTGATGCCCGGTACGGCGCGAACCATGCGGCGGATGGAGAAAATCACGGGGCGCAGTGATGACATGATGATCCTGCGCGGCGTCAACGTCTTCCCCACGCAGATCGAAGAGCAGGTGCTCAAGGTGCCCGCGCTGGCGCCCTACTTTCAGATCGAGCGCTACAAGTCCGGGCCTATGGATGCCATGCGTATTCTGGTCGAACCCAAGGCCGCCAATATGGGGGCAGAAGCCCTTGGTCAGCACCGGGCTGAGCTTGAGCAGCGGATCAAGCAGATGATCGGGATTTCCACCGATGTTGTTGTCGGTGAGGTTGGCTCCGTGCCGCGCTCACAGGGCAAGGCGGTTCGGGTTGTGGATAGGCGCTGTGAGTAGCGTGTCAGGGCGCACCCTTCGCACCCTTGGGTCGCTGGTCGAAGCAGGCGGCTGAGATCATGCCTCGCTCCCTTGCCCGTGACCACGATGACAAGCGCACCCGCATCCTTACGATTGCCGCGCAACACTTCGCTGCACAAGGCTATGCGCAATCTTCCATGGCGGAGGTCTCGCAGGCTTGTGGCATCTCCAAGGCCAATATTTACCACTATTATCCCAGCAAAACCGCCTTGCTGTTCGATATTCTGAACACCTATCTGAGCGACTTACGCGACCGGGTTTGTGGTTTGGACAAGCAGGGGCGTGAGCAGGGATTGGCCGCCGCAGAGCATCTTTACAGCCTTACTCTGGAACTACTGCTGGCCTATGAGGGCATGGACCCGCTGCACAAAATTCAGACCGAATGCCTGCATCTGCTGCCCGAAGATCAGCAGACGGTTTTGCGCGGGTATCAGCGCGATATGATCCGCCCGGTCAGTCAAACCTTGCTGGCGCTGGCCCCGGAGGCCTTTGCCAGTGACCGCGAGCGCCTGCATCACACCACCATGTCAATCTTCGGCATGCTCAACTGGTTCTACATGTGGAACGCCGGGGCCGATGCTTCTGCGCGTGCTGCTTATGCCCGGCTGGTCACAGAAATGGTTGTTGGCGGGGTTAGCGGCGGTTCGACCGAATGATGCTTCCTCGGCCTAGTGGTCCTCGTACACGACCGAAACCGCGTCGCTGACGGCAAAGGCTTGGCACGACAGGACATATCCGTCTGCCACCTCATAGTCTTCGAGCGCATGATTGGCGACCATTTCAACCTCACCGGCCAGGACCTTGCACTTGCAGGTCGAGCAGACGCCGGCTTTACAGGCAAAGGGCGCATCCAGACCGTTTTGCAGGGCGGTGTCGAGAATGCTGATGTCTCGCGTGGTGCCGACCTCGCTGGTCGCGCCGTCCAGTGTCAGTGTCGCGGCCACGCGGTCAGTGGTTGGGGCTTTGGAAGAGCGGGCGGCGGAGCGGCGGGGCTTGGGGGTGCTGCCGAAGAGTTCAAAGCGGATTTGGGTCTCGTTCAGGCCTTGTTCCCGCAAGCTGGCAGCAATATCGTGCATCATCGGCTCCGGGCCGCAGATGTAAGCACGGTCGACGGCGCGCGCATCGATCCAATGTGCCAACAACTGATCACACTTCGCCCGGTCCAAACGCCCTTGGAACAGCGCAGCATCATCGCCGCCGGTTTTCAGAATGTGCACGATATTCATGCGACCCAGAAAACGGTTCTTCAGGTCTTCGAGTTCATCGCGAAACATGATGGTGTTGATTGAGCGGTTGGCGAAAACCAGCGCGAAGCGGTTTTGCGGCTGGTCGGTGAGCAGGGCCTTCATGATCGACAGGATCGGGGTGATGCCGGAGCCAACCGCAAAGGCGAGAAACTGGCGCGGGGCGGGGGTGTCGAAAGGCTGATGAAAACCCCCCATGGGCGGCATGGCTTCCAAGGTCATACCCGGCTTCAGGGTCTCGTTCACCCAGGTCGAAAACACACCGCCCTCGACCTTCTTGACCCCCACCTGCAACACACCTTCATCAGGCGCGGAACACAGGGAATAAGACCGGCGCAATTCCTCGCCTTCGTCGCTGCTGTGGCGAAAGGTCAGGTATTGCCCCGGCACAAACTCAAACTCAAACCGAGCCGCGTCCTCGGGTTGCAGTGAAACGATGGACGCTTCCCGCGTGGTCTTGCGGACATCGGTGACAAGCAGCTTGTGAAAACGGGACATCACTTAACAGGTCCGAAGGGTTACAGGCATTTGAAATAGTCGAAAGGCTCAAGACAGCTGTCACAGCGCCACTGCGCCTTGCAGGGGGTCGAGCCGAACTGGCTGACCCGGCTTACGCGGGTAGAGTGGCAGTGCGGGCAGGCGTCGGGGACGCCGCCTTGAGGGTTCGGCGGCGCAATCCCGTATGCGCGCAACCGGTCGCGCCCCTTGTCGTTCAGCCAGTCGGTGGTCCATGGTGGCGCCAGTTGTGTACGCAGCTCAACCGCCTCAACCCCGCGCTGCTTCAGCGCTGTTTCAACATCCAGTGCGATGACCGCTGTTGCCGGGCATCCTGAATAGGTGGGCGTCAGAGTGACGAGCAGACGCTCATCCTCGGTCCAGCTCACGTCACGAACAATGCCCAGATCAACCACGGAAATGACCGGAATTTCGGGGTCGGGCACGTCATCAAGCCACGCCCAGATGGTCGCTGTGTCGGGGCGCGTGTTATCAGTGCCAGTAACAGTACCAGTGTCAGGAACTGTGCCAGTAGAGGAAGACGAAGGGCCAGACATTACCACTGCGCTCCGGGGTAGGCACGTTGGAGCCATTGCATGCTGGAAAGCAAGTGACCCAGATGCTCGCTATGCCGAGAGCCGGTTCGTCCGCCCTGATGGGCAAAGTCATCGGTGGGTTTGCTCAACGTGGCTTCGGCGAGAACCTGATCCAGTTGCGTGTCAAAGGCAGGCCGTAGCGACGAAGGCAAGGGCGCGATCCCGCTTTGAGCCATGGTTTCGTCGATGGCATCGGTCTCGAACATCTCACCCACAAAAGGAAACAGCCGGTCCAGCGCGTCTTGCATGCGGCGGTGGCTTTCCTCAGTGCCGTCGCCCAGGGCAATCACCAACTCAGCCGAGCGTTCGGCGTGATAAGTGACTTCCTTGACGCTTTTTGCGGCAATATCAGCAAGCCGGCTGTCGCTGCTGTCGCACAGCCCATGCAGCATCAACAGATGGTAGTGATCGAACAGATACTGCCGCATCAGCGTATGGCCGTAATCACGGTTAGGTTGCTCGACCAGCAGCACGTTGCGAAAGTCCCAGACGTCGCGCAGCATGGCAAGGTCGTCTTCGCTTCGCCCCTGGCCCTCAATGGTCCCGGCGAGGGTCAGCCAGTGCCGCGTTTGCCCCATCAAATCGAGCGCCGTGTTTGCCAGCGCGATGTCTTCCTCCAGCGCGGGCGCGTGCCCGCACCACTCGCCCAGCCGATGGCCGAGGATCAGCGTGTTGTCACCCAGCCGCAGCAGACACTGGAACAGCGCGTTCTCCGTGCTCGCGGTCATCACATGGCCCCGATATCGTCAGGGATTTTGTAGAAGCTGGGATGGCGATAGACTTTGTCTTCGGCAGGCTCGTAAAGGGGGCCTTTGTCCGATGGTGACGACGCCGTGATGTCATTGGCCTGCACCACCCAGATACTGACGCCTTCGTTGCGGCGGGTGTAGACGTCACGGGCGTTTTTGATTGCCATTTCGGCGTTGGCTGCATGCAGCGAGCCGAAGTGCCGGTGGCTCATGCCATGCTGTCCCCGAATGAATACTTCCCACAGCGGCCATTCGTTCTGACTGGTGGGCTGATTGGCGAGCTGATTGACAGGTTGGGGGGCTTGCGGGTTTGTGCTGCTGCTGTCGTCTTTTGGCGAGGTCATTTAAGCGGCCTCTTGAGCAGCGCGCCGGGCTTTCTTTTTTGCATGAGCCAACAGACCGTCCCGGACCCAAGCACCGTCCTCCCAAGCTTTCCGTCGGGCTTCCAGCCGCTCTTTGTTGCAGGGGCCGTTGCCCTTGATCACGTCAAAGAACTCACCCCAGTCCGGGCCTGCAAAGTCGTAGCCGCCCTTTTCTTCGTTCCATTGCAGGGTCTCGTCGGGAATGGTCAGTCCGAGGTATTCAGCCTGCGGCACCGTCAGATCGACGAACTTTTGACGCAGTTCGTCGTTGCCATTCATCTTGATCTTCCACGCCATATTCTGCTCGGAATGAACGCTGTCGCTGTCTGGTGGGCCAAACATCATCAGCGCCGGATACCAAAATCTGTCCAGTGCGTTTTGGGCCATCGTCTTTTGGGCCGGCGTGCCCTTGGCAAGCTGGTTCATGATGTCGAAGCCCTGGCGCTGGTGGAAGCTTTCTTCCTTACAAATGCGGATCATCGCGCGAGCATAAGGGCCGTATGATGTTCGTTGCAGCGGCACCTGATTCATGATCGCTGCACCATCGACCAGCCAGCCAACCGCGCCCATATCCGCCCAAGTCAGCGTCGGGTAGTTGAAGATTGAGGAATACTTCATCCGCTCATCGAGCAGCATTTCGGTCATTTCATCCCGAGAAACGCCCAAGGTTTCTGCCGCGCAGTAGAGGTAGAGGCCATGCCCGGCCTCGTCCTGCACCTTGGCCAGCAGGATGGTTTTCCGCTCCAGTGTTGGCGCGCGTGAGATCCAGTTGCCTTCGGGCAGTTGACCGACAATCTCTGAGTGCGCGTGCTGACCGATTTGCCGGATCAGGGTGCGCCGATAGCCTTCGGGCATCCAGTCTTTGGGCTCGATTTTCTCACCCGCATCGATCCGACGTTGAAACGCTTGGGTGCGGGCGGCGTCTTCCTCTCGCTGCGAGGTGTCGGCTTTGATCAATTGTGCGTACATGGCGGGACTCTCGGTCGATCCTTGTCTCAGGCCCCATTTATGCGGTTTAGGGCGTGAACTGGCAAGGGAAATGTTACAAGAAAAGTCCAAAAAGGAAAATTCGGTAACATATTAGAGGGCGCTTGATCGCACTAGAGTGTCGGTTGCACCAGCGACCGGATTTCGTCGGTCGCGAGCTGACCCTTGGGACCGATACAGACGAGTTGGGTTGTCGGGTGATGATCCAGCCGCTCGGCCTGCCAGCGTTTGCCCACGGTTTGCAACAACCAGATATCGCCGTCTTTGCCCGCAATGTATCCCTTCGCCCGAACCACGCCCAGCGGTCCGGTCGCCAGTTGTTCAGCAAGGGCAGGAACATCATGCGGATGATCGGGGGTGAAGGCGATGCTCTCGAACAGTCCGTCCGAGTGCCCCCCGCTGGCCACGCTGCCTTGCGCCGGTACTGCCACAGCGCCCAGAACAGCGTTCAACGGCACCGTGCCAAAGGACGCTTCTATTTGCACGGCACTGGGGGCGAGGTCTGTCAGGGCGCTGGTAAGGGTGGCCGCCGTGCTGTCACTGATCAGGTCGCGCTTGTTGATCACCACGATTTCAGCATCCAGCAACTGACGGGTGATTGTGTCGCCGATGTAATCGTCGCGGGACTGCTTGATCACGGTTTCGCCGTCCACCAGCACCACGATTCCATCGGGCCTGATGTGATCCATCAGGGCAAGGCTCGCCACAACTGCACCGGGCAGAGCGACGCCGGAGGTTTCGACGATGATGTGATCGGGCGCAGGTTTGACCGCGCGCAAGTCTTCAATGGCGCCGATCAGATCGTTTCCAAAGGAGCAGCAAATGCACCCGCCAGCGATTGAAATCAGGCCGTCTTCCTCAGCCTCTATCAAGTCCTCGTCGATGGCGATGGAGCCAAATTCATTCACCAGAACAGCCAGCCGGCGCCCCTGAGCATTCCTAAGCAGATGGTTAACCAGCGTGGTTTTGCCCGCGCCCAGATAGCCGCCAATAACCGTGATGGGTAGGGGGCTCGCGGTGGGAGCGGTGTCGGATGAGGCTGGGGGATTTGCTGGGTTCACGACGTTTAAGACCTAGAGCTCGGAAGTCGGGAAAATGCGCCCGCCCTGTACAGTACCCCAGACCGGAACATCCTTGAGCGCCATGGCATCGACGGCGGTGGGGTCGTCTTCGACGACCGCGAAGTCAGCGCGCTTGCCGACTTCGATGGAGCCCAACTCGCCGTCGAGATGAAGGGTGTAAGCCGCGCCCATCGTAATGGCGTAGAGCGCCTGATCGACGCTGATTTTCTCGCCTTCGCCCTGTGTCCGGCCTGAGGCTGTGATGCGGTTAACGGCGGCCCAGGCGGTGAACAGCGGCCCCAGTGGCGTGACCGGCGCGTCGGAGTGTATGGCCATTGGGACATTGGCTGCCAGAGCGGTCCGTGTGGCATTCATCCGCTCAGCGCGCTCAGGGCCAACAGTCAGCCGGTAATGCTCATCCCCCCAGTAATAGTGGTGGTTGGCAAACAGGTTCACGCACATGCCCAGCTTTCCCATTTTGGCGAATTGCGCGGCGTCGGCGAGTTGGCAGTGTTGAATGGTGTAGCGGTGGTCCGGGCTCGGGGTGTCGCGGACAGCGTTTTCGAACACATCGAGCGCCATTTGAGTGGCTTGATCGCCGTTGGTGTGCGTGTGCACCTGCACGCCTGCTGCAAGCGCGAGCGAATACAGCTCGGAAAGGTGTTCGGGTGGCGTGTACCACAGGCCATTGGGTGCGCCGTTGTAATACCCCGGCCAGCGCATGCGCGCCGAAAAGCCTTGAATTGAGCCATCCGCAACCGCCTTGATCCGACCAAGACGCAGCAAGTCCGTTGATTTTTCCTTCAGTTCCAGCACGTAGGACACGCACTCTTGCGCTGTCAGGCCAAAGAACACCCGCAGCGGCACAACGCGCAGCGGAAAGCCGGTGCGCGCGGTAACGTCCAGCATCATCGAGACGCTTTCTTCTGTCAGGCGTGCTGCAAGGTCGGTCGAGGTCGTCACGCCAGCGCGCACACACAGCTTGGCATAATCAAGCAGTCCGCGTTCGTCGCAGTCGGTCATCGCGCGGTCATAGCCAACGTGGACACCAACAGGGGTCATGGCGTCGGGGCCGTACAACTCGCCTGTTGGTAAGCCATCGGCACCAAGCGGAATACCGGGGTGATTCACGCCGGGTTTGAGCAGGCCAGCCAGCTCCAGAGCTTTGGAATTGACGTTGAGAATGTGGCCGGAGGCGTGCAGCACCCCAATCGGTCGGGTGGCTGACACGCTGTCGAGGTCTTGGCGGGAGACGCGTTGATTATCCATATAAATCGGATCGAGCGACCATCCGGAAAGCGGCTCATTGGGGTCGCCGAGCTTGGCTTCAGCCTCGCTCAGCCGGGCGAGAATGTCTTCAAGCGTCTTTGCCCCGGACCAAGTCTTGCCATCGGGATCAGTCCGGTCGAACCACCCGACGTACACATTACGCCAAAGCGTGCCTTCCATGGTGTGGGCATGGCCTTCGATCATGCCGGGCATCAGGACTTTGTCGGCGAAGCGGGTATCGAGTTCGTAATCGCCCCAACCCTCCAAATCAGCGAGCGAGCCTGCGCCCAAAATTCGCCCGTCCCGAACAGCAACGTGACTGACGACCGGCTGGTTTGGGTTCATCGTGATGATTTTTCGTGCAGAAAATATCTTCGTCGCTGTCATGACAGTCTCCTTTACCGTTTTCAGATTAAGACTGTTCACTTGCTTGGAAAAATAGATTTAACAGAGGTAGAAGCTCTATTTTATTGAAGGATGAAGCATGCGCAGTTTGACTCTTAAACAGCTTCGCTATGTCGAAGCCACCGATCGAACAGGGTCGATCACCAAGGCCGCTGCGGAAATGAATATTTCGCAGAGTTCCATTACGGCTGCGATGAATATGCTCGAAGACAGCCTGGGCCATGACGTCTTCATCCGCACCCCGGCCAAAGGCATCCACGCAACCGCCACTGGCCGCGAAGCGATGGTGCTGATCCGGCGTTTTATTTATCAGTCTCGGCAGTTTGAGGAAGAACTCAGCTCGCTGGGCGGGGAGGTGATGGGGTCGGTGCGGCTGGGTTGCTATGCCACCGCGGCGCCTTCATTCCTGCCAATCGTGCTGGAAGCCATCACTGAGAAGTTTCCCGATGCGTCGATCCAGTTGCTCGAAGGCAATATGGCGCGGGTCATGGAGTTTCTGGAGCAGGGTGATATCGATGTT